>PWPR01000011.1 GCA_003557085.1 Clostridia bacterium
AATAATATCAGTTCTTTATTTAAATAATTTAGCAGATATACTCAATTATTTAAATAAAGAACTGATATTATTTAGAAAAGCAAATTTAGCCTATTATTCTACTGCTTGCTTAGTTAAAATAAACAATGAAAGTAAAAGACTTACTATTTGTAACGCTGGACATGAAAAGCCATACTTATATAAGGCAAATGATAATAAATTAGTCAAAATAATGAGTAATAATATAATGTTAGGAGTCTTAGATGAAAACATAGATTATTATGAAGAGGAGCTGAATTTTAGTAAAGGAGATAAACTAATCCTTTACACTGATGGACTTATAAATATATTTAATGATAGTCTAGAAGAAATTATTTATCAACACATATCAGATCCAGAGAAGTTATTACGATACTTGGCTGATTACACAAGTATAGAGAGTAAAGCGAAGCTGGATGATTACTTAATTATAATATTAGAGTTTGGAGGCAAGTAAATGAAGATATATCTAAAATCCATTGTATCAAGTTTTCATGATGACAACCAAATTGAAGAAGCATTAAGTGAGTTTAACGAAAGACTATATAAAAGTCTCAAAGAAGAAGATATAGAGCTAGTGGAAAAGCACAGTTTAGCAGACTTAACTATTAGCTATATCAAAAGTGGTGGCACAGAGAATATTTTTAAAGAAAGCTTTGAAGCACAAGCTATTAATTTGCTATTGACAACAGATATGCACAATTCTTTGCCTGCTGGGCTTGAGATACATGCATATTTAACAGAAAAGGGTTATAATGCTGAGATACTACATGGTGATCCAGAGTTGATCGCTAAAAGGATTAAATCCTTCTTACTGATTATCTTAGCTAAAGAAGCCATAAAAAAAGAAAAGTTAGGAGTAATAGGTAAGCCTTCAGACTGGTTAATTGCTTCTGATGTTGATTATGAAAGAATAAAAGAGACACTTGGGATTGAGTTAATTGATATTCCACTAGATGAGTTTTATAGGATTTGGGATGAGTTTTCAGATTTGAGCACCTCTACTTCTTATGATAATGAAGAAACAATTGCAAACTATGATAGAGGTATGGTAGAAGAGGCTAATAGAATATATAAGACTTTGAAAGTTATTATTAATAAGTATGGGTTGACCTCTTTGACCTTGCGATGTTTTGATTTGGTGAATGAGGGATGTGGAACAGGCTGTTTAGCTTTATCTTATCTTAATAGTGAAAACATTGTTTCAGGATGTGAAGGAGATATACCAGCTGCAATATCAATGATAATCTTGAATAGGCTGACCAACCAACCGGTTTTTATGGCTAATCCATCTAGAATAGATATTGCTCAAAATTCTGTATTATTTGCTCATTGTACACTGCCATGGAACTTTTGTACCAATAAAGAGTTAGATACTCACTTTGAAACCAATTTAGGCATAGGTGTCAGGGGATATATAGAAAAAAACGAGATTACTGTATTTAAATTAAATAGTAGAGCTAATGAGTTTTATGTTTCTCATGGTCAAATTGTACATTCAGGAAATGAAGATGTGCTCTGTAGAACTCAAATAACAACAGTATTAGATAAAGATGTAGAATATTTCTTGCAAAACCCTTTAGGCAACCATCATTTAGTTATAAAAGGACATTATCAGGGGTTAATTGATAAGTTTTTTGAAGTGCTTTAGATATATCTTTATAAATAGATTAACGATAAAGATTACCGGGAAAATTAATCTAGGTTTGAGTGCATAAAGGTGGAGAAGAAGTATATAAAAATGCAAAAAATTAGGCCAGACATTTGTCTGGCCTTTAGTTTTAATTGGAAACTAAGTAATAATAAAGCAGTGAGTATGTATTTCTTAATCCGTCTTGATGCGTTCTTTCCCAAGCATGAGAAGCATGAACTCCTGGTCCAATAAGCGCATGTTTGATATTAGTACCAGCTCTTAAAGCAGCACTTGCATCTGAGCCATAGTTGGGAAATATATCTATGCAATACTCTATATTGTTTGATTTAGCCAATTCCTGTAGTTTTAGTCTAAAGTCATAATCATAAGGACCACTCGAGTCTTTTGCAGCTATAGTTACTTTTTGCTCACTTCCTTGAAGTCCTCCACCTACACAACCCATATCAATAGCTAAAAACTCTACTGTTTTCTCAGGCGTTCCATAAGAAGCTCCATGTCCTACTTCTTCAAAATTAGTAATAAATATATTAGTTGTATAAGGAAGAGTAATATTGTTATCAACTAAATATTTAAATACTCCCAAAATAACTGCAACACTTGCTTTATCATCAAGATGCCTTGATTTGATGAAGCCATGATCAGTAAACTTGCATCTTGGGTCAAAGTAAACAAAGTTACCATTATTAATACCTAATGCTTTGACATCGTCTGCATTTTCTACTACAGCGTCAATTCTAACTTCCATGTTTTCTTCTTCTCTTTTTAGTGTTCTAGCATTATTATAAACATGGGTACTCGGAGCAGATGTCATGATTGTACCTGTAACTTCATTTCCTTCATCAGTTATTATAGTGCAGTACTCGCCTTCTACTGAGTTCCACATATATCCGCCAAGATTTGTAAGTCTTAAAGTTCCATTGTTTTTTACTTCTCTAACCATAGCTCCTAAAGTATCAACATGACCAGAAACAGTTCGTTGACACTCATCGTTTTCACCCTTAAAAGTAGCAACTAAACCACCTTTGTTAATCAACTTATAAGGTATGTTCATCTTATCAAACTCAGTCATCAAGAACTCAATAGCTTTCTTAGTATACCCAGTTGGACTAGGAGTGTTGAGAAGCTCCTCGAGTACTTCCAAAGTATAAGTTAAATCAATTTTCATTTTTCCACCTCTTAAATTTTCTTTATAGACCTTATTCTATACTATTACATTTACTTCCTCAACAAAAAAAACTATTTTGAAATATGGTATTAATTAGGAGAATACTTGTAATAGAATTGATAATGGTATACACTTTGGAGTGAAAAATTTGATAACATTATTGTTTGACTATTTAGAAAATTAGAATTAATATAGTTTAATTAGGAAGAAGATTTTTTTTACATATTCATCAGGAGGTATAATATTGGATAAAATACTACTAATAGTTGAGTCTCCAACTAAAGCAAGAACTATAAAAAGCATATTAAAAGGGAAGAAATCAAATGTCGATGTCTTTGCATCAAAAGGACATGTGCGGGATTTGCCTAAAAGTAAGTTTGGTGTAGATATAGAAGAAGATTTTGAGCCAAGGTACATTACAATTAGAGGCAAGGGAAAAGTTTTAGCTGAACTTAGAAAGAAATTAAAGACAGCAGACAAGGTATTACTCGCAACTGACCCGGATAGGGAAGGTGAAGCTATTTCTTGGCATATTGCTGAAGCACTAAAACTAGATACTAGTGAAAAATTAAGAGTTACTTTTCATGAAATAACTCAGGAAGCTATCAGTAAAGCTTTTGATAATCCAGAGGAAATAAATTTTAATTTAGTTGATGCGCAACAAGCTAGAAGGATTCTTGATAGAGTTGTTGGCTATAAATTAAGTCCTTTTTTGTGGAATAAAGTAAAAAGAGGGTTGAGTGCTGGACGAGTTCAGTCAATCGCTGTAAAGATGATTGTTGATCGAGAACGAGAAAGAGATGCATTTGAAGTAGAAGAATACTGGACCTTAGAGGTTAATATTAAAGACAAAAAGAACAAGATATTTACTAGTAATTTAGCTAAGATAAAAGGAAAAAAGGCCAATAAGCTGTCTAAAGACGATGTAATAAAGGCTAAAGATTTCTTAATAGGAAAAGAAGGTCAAGTAAAAAAGATTACTATAAAAGATAGAAAAAGGCATGCTTATCCACCATTTACTACTAGTACTTTACAGCAAGCAGCTGCAGGTATTTTTAACTTTTCTGCTCAAAAAACAATGGTAATAGCACAAGCTCTCTATGAAGGTAGAAAACTTGGTAATGAGTTTGATTCTGGTTTGATTACTTATATGAGAACAGATTATTATGCTATTTCTAATGATGCAATGAAATGGGCTAAAGAGTATATTTTAGATGAATATGGCAATAAAAATTATAAGAGAACAGTATATAAAAGCAGAAAAAGTGCACAAGAAGCACATGAAGCAATTAGACCAACAGATAAAAGATTAACTCCAAAAGTAGCTGCTAGATATTTAAATGCAGATGAGTTAAAGTTATATACTTTAATTTGGAATAGATTTATTTCTTCACAAATGTCACCAGCTATTTACAAAATGAAGAAAGCAGAAATAGTTGTGGGCGATTATGAGTTAACTATTAATGGTTCAGAACTGATTTTCCCTGGTCATTTAATGGTAGATAAGAACCAGTTAGATAAAGCAATTGATACAAATCAAGATTTCCCTGCTATTGAAGAAGAAGATCTTGTGCCAATTATCGACCTAAAAGAGAATCAACATTTTACTGAACCACCAGCTAGATTTACTGAAGCTAGTTTAATTAAAGAGCTAGAGAAGAAAGGGATTGGAAGACCAAGTACCTATGCTCCTACAATTTCTACTGTAATTAAAAGAGGCTATGTTAAAAGAGAAAAAAGAGCATTGGTACCTGAAGAGTTAGCAGGAATAGTTACAGACTTGCTTGATGAATACTTTCCATCAGTTATGGATGTCCAGTTTACTGCTAATATGGAAGATGACCTTGATAAAGTAGCTGAAGGCAAAGAGGAGTGGAGAAGTATACTCAAAAGCTTCTATAATGATTTTTCAAAACAGCTCAAAACAGCAGAAGAGAAAGCAAAAAGAGTTAAAATCGAAAGCAAGGTAATTGAAACAGATATAAAATGTGAAAAATGTGGTAGTATTATGGTGATAAGAGAAGGTAGGTATGGCGAGTTCCTAGCTTGCTCTGCATATCCAGAATGCAAAAATACTAAAGCTATCTTAGACACTGTTGGAATTGCTTGTCCGAAATGTAGTGATGGAGAAGTCATTAAACGTAAAAGTAAGAGGGGCAGAGTTTTTTATGGATGTAGTAATTATCCAGATTGTGATTTTGTGTCTTGGGACAAGCCGGTTGATGAAAAATGTCCTGATTGCGATGAGTACCTAGTAGAGAAAAATAGAAAAAACAAACCTAATATTTTAAAATGCAGTGAAAAAGCATGTACTTTCAAAAGAGAGGTGCCAAGTGAGTAGACACATTAATATTATTGGAGCTGGCTTAGCAGGATGTGAAGCAGCATGGCAGGTGGCTAGCAGAGGAGTTAAAGTTAACTTATATGAAATGAGACCAGCTCAAATGACACCAGCTCATAAAACTTCAGACTTTGCTGAGCTTGTATGCTCTAACTCTCTTAGATCAAACCAATTAACTAATGCAGTTGGTTTGCTAAAAGAAGAGATGAGAATGCAAGACTCTTTAATAATTTCAACAGCAGATGAGCATGCTCTCCCTGCTGGTGGTGCTTTGGCAGTTGATCGAGAGGGATTTGCTAAAGCAATAACCGAGAAGATAAGCAATCACCCCTTAATAACTATTTTTAAGCAAGAAGTTACTGAAATTAATTATGATGAGATAACAATAATTGCAAGTGGACCATTATCTTCGCCTAAACTATCTGAAAGCATATCAAAAATGCTAGGTGAAGAACATTTGTACTTTTTTGATGCCGCTGCACCTATAATTACTAAGGAATCAATTGATTTTTCCAAAGCATTTTATGGTTCTAGATATGAAGAAGGTAAAGGTGACTACATTAACTGTCCTATGAATGAACAAGAATATCTTAATTTTTACGATGCTCTTATTAACGCTAAAGTTCAGGATATTAAAGATTTTGAAGATGAAAAAGTATTTGAGGGATGTATGCCAATTGAAGAAATGGCAAAAAGAGGAGAGAAAACGTTACTGTTTGGGCCACTAAAGCCGGTAGGTTTGGGGGATAGTGAGCATCATGCTGTGGTTCAATTAAGACAAGACAATAAAGAAGGAACTCTTTTTAATTTAGTAGGGTTTCAGACTAGACTTAGTTGGGGAGAGCAAAAAAGAGTGTTTAGAATGATACCAGGCCTAGAAAATGCAGAATTTGTTAGACTTGGTGTTATGCATAGGAATACTTTTATCAATGCTCCAAAAAGCCTAAAGGCAACAGGTCAACTGAAGAAAAACGGGAGTATGTTTATGGCAGGACAAATATCTGGTGTAGAAGGCTATGTAGAATCTGCAGCAAGTGGATTAATATGTGGAGTAAATGCTGTTAAGGTAATCAACAATCAAGAGCCTTTGATTTGGCCTAGTAAAACTGCTCATGGTGCATTACTTAATTATATCACTACAAGTCCAAAAGATAGTTTTCAACCAATGAATATAAATTTTGGATTACTACCAGAATTAAGTGTTAGAATAAGAAAAAGAAGAGAAAAGAGATTAAAAATTTCAAGTAGAGCAATTAATGAGTTAAAGAGCTTTTTAAATAGTGAGTTTAAGTCTATATCTGAGAACGAGGTGAAATAATGTATAAGGGAACTACAATAGTTGCAGTTAAAAAGAATGGTTTAACAGCTATTGCTGGAGATGGCCAAATAACCTTAAGTCAAGAGACCATAATTAAAGGAAGTGCAAAGAAAGTTAGAAGGATCTATCATGACAAAATAATAGTTGGTTTTGCTGGAGCGGTTGCAGATGCATTTGCTCTTGAAGAAAGATTTGAAGAAATGCTTAATAAGTATTCAGGAAATTTACTAAGGTCAGCAGTTGAGCTTGCTAAAGAATGGAGAACAGATAAAGTCTTACGACAATTACAAGCTTTATTATTAGTTGCTGACGAGGACCAGCTATTACTTATTTCTGGCAATGGTGATGTAATCGAGCCAGAAGATGGAATAATGGCGATAGGTTCAGGAGGCAATTATGCATTAGCTGCAAGTAGAGCTTTGGCAAAAATAACAGAGCTTGATGCAAAATCCATAGCTATTGAAGCTCTTAAAATAGCTTCAGAGATTTGTGTTTACACTAATGATCAAATTACTTGCGAGGTTATTGGAGGTAAGTCAAATGCATAATTTAACCCCTAAGCAAATTGTAGAAAGATTAAATGATTATATTATTGGACAAAATGATGCAAAAAAAACTGTAGCCATAGCTCTAAGAAACAGATTTAGAAGAAGACAACTCCCCGAAGAGTTGCAGGCTGAAATTATGCCAAAGAATATTATTATGATGGGGCCTACAGGAGTAGGTAAAACTGAGATTGCTAGAAGATTAGCTAATTTAGTTGAAGCACCCTTCATTAAAGTTGAAGCTACTAAGTTTAATGAAGTAGGATATGTCGGTAGAAATGCAGAGTCTATGGTAAGAGAATTACTTGAAACTGCAATACGAATGGAAAAGATGAAGAGAATGGAAGACAATGAAGAACGTGCTGAGGTGATTGCTAATGAGAAAATACTTAATCTCTTAATTAATCCAAAAAAGCAGGAAAACACGAATCCATTAGGTAATATTTTTGGTTACAGTCAAAAGGCTCAGGAAAAGAAGCCAGAAACAGATGAGCAAAAAGCTCACAAAGATAGATTAAAGCAAAGGCTGCAAGATGGTGAGCTAGAGAAGATGATTATAGAAATTGAAGTAGAAGAGAAGTCTTCATCTATGCAATTCATTGGTGGCGCAGGCGATGATTTAGGTATTAATGTAGGAGATTTATTTGGTAATATTTTGCCTTCAAAAAAGAAAACAAAAAGAGTATCAATAAATAAAGCTAGAGAAATATTAGCTGCTGAAGAAAGTGAAAATCTCTTGGATATGGATGATGTTATTAATACTGCAATAGAGCGAACTGAGCAAGGTGGAATAATTTTTTTAGATGAAATAGATAAAATTGCAGCTAAATCAATGGCTGGTGGAGGACCAGATGTTTCCAGAGAAGGTGTTCAAAGAGATATTTTACCTATCGTAGAAGGAACAACAGTGACAACAAAGTATGGTCCAATTCGCACTGACTATATTTTATTTATTGCTGCAGGTGCCTTCCATGTTGCTAGTCCATCAGATTTAATACCAGAGTTGCAGGGTAGATTCCCACTTAGAGTAGAACTAAATAGTTTAAGTGAGGATGATTTAAGAAGAATTTTGATTGAACCAAAGCATTCACTTATTAAGCAGTACATAGCACTTATGGGAACAGAACAAGTCGAACTAGTATTTACAGATGATGCTATAAGTGAGATAGCTAGGAATGCAAAAGAGATAAATGATAATTCTGAGAACATCGGAGCAAGAAGATTACATACTATTTTAGAAAGAATATTAGAAGATATTTCATTTGAAGCTAGTGATATGGAAACGAAGTCTTACACTATTGACAAGGACTACATTAAAGATAAGCTGAGTTTTATAATTAAAGACGATGACTTAAAAAGATTTATAATATAAGAAGGTAATCATGGAAATTAGTAATAAAATAGCAAGTTTAAAGCATCTATACTTAATGAATCTCGACAATATAAATATTGATGAAGTTTTAACGCACATAGCACAACTAAACAATGCAGATGTCTTTTGGGTTGATAGTGAGATGAAAATAAATAATTACCATTTTATTGAAGGACAAGATGAATACTATGAGAAAACTTTAAACTCTGGATATCTTGAAATTAATGACTTTACATTTGATATTACTTCAATTGGGACAAAAACATTTGAAATTGGACACAGTTCTTTAGTTTATGATAACAAAGATTGGGGAGTAAAAACCCAAATATGCTCAATACCTCTAATAAAAAGCAACTCAGTATTTGAGTTCTTAGTTTTGTTTATCTATGATAAAGAGCTTGAAGATAATTTTAAATATTTCGGCGAAATTATTAGCATTATCTTTTCAACAATCATTCAGCTTAAAGACGCAGAAAAGAAAAAAGACACAGAGAGTCAAATAGTAAATGTAAAAGTAGCTATAGATGCACTTTCATATTCAGAATTTGAAGCTGCAAAATGCATATTAAATGTTCTTGAAGGCGATGAAGGATACTTAGTAGCTAGTAGAGTTGCTGATGAGTATGAAATAACTAGATCAATTATTGTAAATGCTTTAAGAAAACTAGAAAGTGCAGGTCTCATCAAATCTAAGTCGTTAGGTATGAAAGGTACACATATAAAAATAATTAATAACAAACTAAGAGAAATTTTAGATCTGTAAAGATATCAACTTGCTCAGTCAATAATCCTATGATATAATTGTCCGGGTACAAAAACACACACTTATTGATAGGAAGGTGGGTGCTATTTATTAATAGTTGCCAGACTAGCTGACATAAGTGGAGGAAAAACCAAGGAGGAATTTTATAATGGCAGTTGTAACAATGAAACAACTATTAGAATCAGGTGTTCACTTTGGGCACCAGACAAGACGTTGGAATCCAAAAATGGATCGCTACATTTTTACTGAAAGAAATGGTATTTATATTATTGACTTGCAAAAAACAGTAAAAAAAGTTGAAGAGGCTTATGACTTTATCAGAAATGTAGCTGCAGAAGGTGGCAGAGTCTTATTTGTAGGCACTAAGAAGCAAGCAAGAGACAGCATTCAAGAAGAGGCAGAGCGTTGTGGAATGCCATTTGTTAGCCAAAGATGGCTAGGTGGCACACTAACAAACTTCCAAACAATTTCTAAAAGAATTACTAGACTTCATCAACTAAATAAGATGGAAGAAGATGGTAGCTTTGAGATTTTACCAAAGAAAGAAGTAGGTGAACTACTTAAAGAAAGAGATAGACTTGAGAAGTTTTTAGGTGGAATAAAAGAGATGAAAGATGTTCCACAAGCTATCTTTATAGTTGATCCAAGAAAAGAAAAAATTGCTATTGCGGAAGCAAAAAAATTGGGCATTCCTATAGTAGGAATCGTAGATACAAATTGTGACCCAGATCTAATTGATTATGTAATCCCAGGAAATGATGATGCAATAAGGGCAGTAAAATTATTTGCATCTATTATAGCTGATGCTGTTTTAGAAGGAAATCAAGGAGCAACAGCTGAAGATGTAGATGAAGCTGACAACTTTATTGAAGAACTAGAGTAATAAATACGGGGGTTAATAAAATGATAACAACAGATATGATTAAAGAATTACGTGAAATGACTGGTGCAGGTGTGCTTGATTGCCGTAACGCTTTAAGAGAGTGTGAAGGCAATGTTGATGAGGCTGTAGACTTTTTAAGAAAAAAAGGTTTAGCTTCTGCTGCAAAGAAATCAGGTAGAGCTGCTTCTGAAGGTGTTGTAACTTCTTACATTCATGGTAATGGTAAAATTGGCGTTTTAGTAGAAGTAAACTGTGAAACAGACTTTGTTGCTAAAAACGAAGATTTTCAAGAATTAGCTAAAGACATTGCTATGCAGATAGCTGCAGCTAAGCCAGAATATGTCTCTAGAGAAGATGTACCAACGGATGTAGTTGAACGTGAGCGAAATATTATTAGAGAAATCACATTAAATGAAGGAAAACCAGAAAACATTGTAGATAAAATTGTTGATGGTAGAATGAATAAGTTCTATAATGAAATTTGCTTGCTAGAGCAACCATTTATTAAAGATACAGACCTTACTATTGAAGATTTAATTAAACAAAGAATAGCAAAAATTGGTGAGAACATCCAAATTAGACGCTTCACTCGTTATGAAATGGGCGAAGGTTTAGAGAAGAAAAAAGATGACTTTGCCGATGAAGTTGCTTCTATGATAAAATAGTACTTAAGGAACACACATTTTGTGTTCCTTTTTTTAAGCAAAATTAAAAGGAATTTTTAGTTATTTGTCGAACTCAATTAACTTAGGAGGTGCTCTTAATGTCAGGTAGTCAATATAAGAGAATTGTTTTAAAACTAAGTGGTCAAGCCTTGGCAGGTTCAGGTTATGGAGGAATTGATCATGAAGTTATTAGCATCATAGCTAGACAAGTTCAAGAAGTGGTAGAACTAGGTGTTGAAGTTTCAATAGTTGTAGGTGGAGGCAACATTTGGAGAGGAGCCACTGGAAGTGCAAGTGGTATGGATCGTGCAACTGCAGATTATATGGGTATGCTTGCAACGTGTATTAATTCTTTAGCATTACAAGATGCATTAGAAAGAATAGGTGTGGTCACAAGAGTACAAACTGCTATAGAAATGAAGGAAATTGCTGAACCATACATTCGTAGAAGAGCAATTAGGCACCTTGAAAAAGGAAGAGTTGTAATTTTTGCAGCAGGAACGGGCAATCCGTATTTTACAACTGATACTACTGCTGCATTACGTGCTGCTGAAATAGAAGCAGACGCTATTTTATTAGCTAAAGGAAACGTAGATGGGGTATATGACTCCGACCCACTAGTAAATCCAGATGCTGTTATATTCTCAGAATTATCATACATTGAAGTTATAAGAAGAGGCTTAGGTGTAATGGACTCTACAGCTACATCACTATGTATGGATAATAATATACCAATTTTTGTTTTTGGTTTATCTACTGATGGTAATATTAAAAGAGTTGTTAAAGGTGAAAAAATAGGTACAGTTATAAGGGGGAAAAATGATGCTTAACTCAGTATATACAGATTGTGAAAATAGAATGAAAAATGCTGTTAAAGTGTTGCAAGATGATTACAAGACAATAAGGGCAGGTCGGGCTACACCTTCTTTACTTGATAAAATCTCTGTAGATTATTATGGAGCAAATACTCCTCTGAAGCAATTGAGTAATATTTCTGCTCCTGAACCAAGATTATTGGTCATTCAACCTTGGGATAAAAATGCTGTTAGTGACATTGAAAAAGCAATTTTAAAATCAGATCTAGGCTTAACTCCAAATACAGATGGGAATATTATAAGATTAAATATTCCACATTTAACAGAAGAGAGACGTTTACAGTTAACAAAAATGGTTTCTCAAAAAGCTGAAGATGCTAAAGTAGCTATAAGAAATGTTAGAAGAGATGCAAATGATGAAGTAAAACTCTTAGAAAATGAAAATGAGATATCAGAAGAGAATTCTAGAAGAGCACTAGAAAATATTCAAGAGTTAACAGACAAGTATATAAAAGAGGTAGACAAAGTCTTAAAGTCTAAGCAAGATGAAATAATGGAAGTATGATCAAAGAGAGAATTATTGCACTAAAGCTAAATCATGCTCTGAAAATTTTAAGAGAGAATAACTTAGCTTATGAAATCGTTCACTATCTTCCATATAAAAAAAAGTTTGAACTTGCAGATTAGTTGAGAGTAGTTGATGTCAGAGGAAATGAGGAGTGTCTTAAGATACTTGTTACACGTGAACAAAAGTCAATTTTTTAATCACCCCCTCAAAGAGGGGGTTAAATCGTATGGAGTGATAATATGGAGAGCAAATTAAAACATGTAGCAATTATAATGGATGGTAATGGAAGATGGGCTACTCAAAGATGTAGACCAAGATACTATGGTCATCAAAAAGGTGCAGAGAATATTTTAACTATATCTCAAGAACTGAATAATAGAGGTGTTAAATACTTAACTCTGTATGCTTTTTCAACTGAGAACTGGACTAGGCCACAAAGAGAAGTTGATTATTTAATTAAAGAGCTGCCATTTATAATTTATAACAGATTTAAATCACACCTTGAGAAGAAGAATATGAGATTCTTTGTGTCTGGGAGAACTGAAGGCATTCCACATAAAACCCTTGATTTATTGAGAGAACTGGAAGAAACCTCTAAAGACAATGAAGGACTTGAAGTTGTTTTTGCCTATAATTATGGTGGAAAAGCTGAAATGCTAGATGCATTTAATAAAGCTATAGCTAGTAATATTAAAACTATTGACGAAGATGTCTTAAGAAGCAATTTTTATGCTCCACATGTTCCAGATGTAGATCTCTTAATAAGACCAGGAGGAGAGAAGAGACTTTCTAATTTTCTTTTATGGCAAACTGCTTATTCAGAAATCTATTTTAGCGATATATATTGGCCTGACTTTAATGAAGATGAGCT
>PWPR01000012.1 GCA_003557085.1 Clostridia bacterium
ACTCTACGACATTAGCAATAACTGGAAGTGTTGTACTTGATGGTCAAAATGATCCTAATGAAGTATTTATATTTCAAGCTGGCTCTACTTTAACTACTTCGAATGCCAGTAAAGTTGAGCTGATTAATGGAGCTAGCTCTGACAACGTCTTCTGGCAAGTAGGGTCTTCCGCTACACTAGGTACAACCTCTACTTTCCAAGGGACTATACTTGCTAAAGCATCAATCACAGTAACAACTGACGCAGATATTATTGAAGGTCGCCTATTAGCACTGGATGGTGCCGTTACGCTGGACTCAAATACTGTGACAATAGAAGAAACTGGATCACTAACAGTGACTAAAACTGTCGTTGGTGACACTGGAACTATGACATTACCAACCTTTGAAATTACTGTAACAGGCCCAAATGCTTTTTCAGAAACTAGAACTTTTGTTGATGGAGAATCATTTACTTGGATAGATTTAGTACCTGGCACATATAATGTAACAGAAAGTCGTACTGGTCTTAGCAGTGAATGGGCTGTTACTGGCGAAGGAAATATAACCGTAGTTGCTGATGCGACAGCTGTAGCTACTATAACTAATACCTACACCGCTACTCCAGAACCTGTTGGGTCATTAACTGTTGGGAAAACTGTCGCTGGTGATATTGGAACTATGACATTGCCTTTATTTGAAATTACGGTAACTGGTCCAGAAAGTTTTTCAGCTACTAGAACTTTTGTTCATGGAGAAACGTTTACTTGGACAAGTTTAGTGCCTGGCACATATAATGTGACAGAAAATCATACTGGCCTTAGTAGTCAATGGATAGTAAGCGGTGAAGGAAATGTAACCGTAGTTGCTGATGAGTTATCAATAACCACTATTACCAATACCTACACTTCTATAGATGAACCAGTAGACGAGCCATCAGTTGGATCTTTAACTGTTAGAAAAACTGTAGCTGGAAATATTGGCAATATGACATTACCTTTATTTAAGATTACAGTAACTGGTCCAAGAGGGTTCTCTGCAAACAGAACGTTTGTTCATGGAGAAATCTTTACTTGGAGAAACCTAGTACCTGGCACATATAATGTAACAGAAGATCATACTGGACTTAGTAGTGAATGGGTAGTTACTGGTGAAGGAAATGTAACCGTAGTTGCTGATGAGTTGTCTTCTTCTACAATAACTAATACATACGCCTTATCACCTGAAGTAGGTTCCTTAACTGTTGGAAAAACAGTTACCGGAGACATAGGCAATATGACATTGCCTTTGTTTGAAATAATTGTAAATGGTCCTGAGGACTTTTATGCAACTAGAACCTTTACTCAAAACGAACTATATACATGGGAAAACTTAGTTCCTGGAACATATCTTGTTACAGAGAATCGTATTAGCCTTGGTAGCGAATGGGCGGTTAGTGGTGAAGGATCTATTGTAGTAGTTACAGATGAAACTTCTTTAGTTACTCTTAATAACTTATATAGTCAAGAGCAACCCGTAGGGTCTTTGACTGTTAGAAAGGTTGTAACTGGAGACATTGGAACTATGACACTACCGATATTTAAAATTACTGTTACCGGACCTGATAACTTCTCCGCAACGAGAACTTTTGTTCATGACGAATCCTTTACCTGGGCAAATCTAGTACCTGGTATATATAACATAACAGAGAATCGTACTGGTTTAAGTATTAACTGGTCAGTTAGTGGTGAAGAAACTGTAGTAGTTGTAGAGGATCAAACAGAGGTAGTCACCATAACTAATAACTATGAGAATATTGAAGTAATTCCTCAAACAGGCCAAAGAGCAACTTATAATAGTGTTGCTATTTTTGGTAGTATTGCAATGGTTATCGCTGGTTTAGGAATATTTGCAGGACGCAAAAGAAAGAACTTATCTGAATAATGCATTTGAAAACAATCGTACTAATCAACTAAATACAATGTAGTTTTTTAGCTTAAATCAACATAACTTTTTTTAGTAGTGTTATGTTTCAATAACTGCTTTGAGTGTGATAAACCAGTATATATAGAAGTTAAAAACTACACTAAAGTTCATGAGTGTAAACAAGATGATTACAAGTGAAGAAAGTCTCATTTTATTAGGCTCAGTTACTTCAAAGTTGCGTGATGAAATAAAGAATCAGCAATCTCAGTGCTATCAAAATAGAGTTGAGCTCTTCTTAATATTTCAGTTAATAAACATAAGAATCTAGAGCCTAATTTATCACTAAACTTTGTTATTAATGAGCACAGTAATTTAAGAGAGGTTCACACCTTTACTTAAAGCTTGTGCCTAAATGAGCATTATTAATCTAACTGATAGCAAAACTACATATGAGACATATGAAATGTTAACCATAGAACCTGAAGAAGTTGAAGAGTTAAAACATAAGAACTCGTGCTCTAACATTAGCAACTTATAATACAACCGGTTACTTGCAAAGTAGATATTAGAAGTAAAGGTATTAAATAATAGCAAACTAAAACACCTTAGAACTTCAATAAATACTAGATAATGAAACAAGATTGCTTTTATCACTAGGTTCCGTATGCCTAGAAAAGCAATCTTTTTTATTTAACTAACAAACTGATATCAAAAACTAAATTTACATAAAAAAAGCAATAATTAGTCTAAGCTATTAGACAATTATTGCTTCTAGTTTTTCCTTTTTTATTATCTCTTTTTATGACAACTAGTCCAAACAAAGAAATATTTAATCATATCTATTACAGCTATTTAACACGAGCCTGATAACAGACACTAAACATAGAGAAATCTTATAATGGTCTTATTATCATTAATAGCTAATATCATACAACTAAATTTTCATTTTCTGAAACAGTTCTACTCTAGTTTCTTTATTTCTACACTAAATATTAACTTAACTTACAAACAAAACAACTAGATCTCATTTGACAACAGATACATTTTAGAGAATCTTTTTTTGTATCACATTATAAAAACAGTGCTCATTAATTATCCTGTAATCTTATATTAATGTGCTAATTATATTAATCGTTCGCTGCTGTTATAGTACCTATTATTTCTTCAACCTTTTGGTCTTCAAGCCTATTAAGATACTCCATAAATGCTGCTATTTTTTCGTACTCTTTAATTGAAAGTAATACAGCATCAGGTTGATTGTTCTTAAAGATAAATATTTTACCTAGTTCTTCTGCCTTATCTCTGCTTGTTTTGTAATTCTTAACTACTTCTGTAGTTGAAACTATTGCGTTTTTTAAAATATTCACAACACCATCAATCCTTCCACTAGAGTATTTAGATTTGCTTTATAAATCATTATATTATGTAATAGTAGAATACCCAGCATTCCTAATTAATCCCCATGATTTCTCTCATTTAGATTATAAAACAACAAGTCTTATTGGTCAAGTAGCTTGCTTTGATAGATAGTGTCAATTTGTTACTGAAGAAAAAAAATCTCTCAAAATTAAATCTAACAGTTTTTATTGCGCTTTTTGTCATCCAATTTATCATTAAAATAAAATAACTATACCCAAGCTATGGATTAGTTAAAAATTTATTAGTTTTATTTTGCAAATTACTATACGACACAATAGACTTTGAGATTGTTAGAGTTAAATATACCTGCTTAACATTCTAGTATTTTATCTAGCACCTTAATGAAGCCTTTCCTAGGAAATCTTTCTCTTAAATGTTCCTTTTACACCATTCATTTATATCCTATTTCAGGACTTGTCAAAAATATGTTAGTACTTAATAGACCCCTCTGAAGGGATTTTTACTTCATCACAGTTTCGAATCTTTGATAGTCTTCTTATGCCTTAATTTTAGCTTCTTTAGGTATTTGGGCTTTATACCCATAAAAAATACTCCTCCATATAGTAGGTAGTTTTATTACTTAAACTATGTACTATATGGGGAGCATATCTATGTCTACTGCCTTCTCTTTTTATTTTGTTTATCCATATACATTTCCTTATCAGCTTTTTTCATCAACTCTTCTAATATATTATTTTCGTTATTAAGGAATGCATAACCAATAGAAGCACTCAATTTCAAATCTTGATCCTTAATTTTTTCATTATTAAGCTTAATTTTTTCGATGAATCTTTGCTTTACTATTTTTGTTGCTTCTTTAGTGGAATTATCTATAATCGCAACAAACTCATCTCCACCAATCCTCGCAACTATGTCTTGATTACGGAAAACACTTTTTAAGACTTCTGCAAATCTTTCGATCAACTCATCACCTTTAGCATGACCATATTTGTCATTTATGTATTTTAGATTATCTATGTCAAACATAAAAACGACTGTTCCATAATTAAGCCTATCATCCATTATACTGTTTATGTAAGTCCTATTATATAATCCTGTCATACAATCATGATAACTCAAATATTTTAACTCTTGTTCAGATTCTAGAATTTTTTGATATTGAGAATTGTTATGAAGTACTAATCCACAAAACTTCGCTACTTCTACAGCTAAATTAAGATATTTATCAATGTATTGCTCAAACATGAAGCCACCAACTTCTAAAATCCCATAAAAAACATCATTCCATGAGACCTTAATATAAAACTTATTTTTCTCTCTAAACAGAATATATTCATCATCACTCATTTTAAACTTCTTTAGCTCTAAAGATTCTAAAACTGACTGAGGGCCCCAAAACTCAAATTCCTGAGCCCCAAAAACCATCGTGAAAAGATCTTTTATCTTTCCTATAACATCCCTTTTGCTAGTGAAAGTTGATATTTTACCTAACATATCAAAAACAGCTGCATATTCAGCACTTTGGCTTCTTAAACTGTTGATAGTTGCTCTACTTTCTCCCTTTTGCTTTTGCAAGTTCCATTCAGATAATTTACTTTTTAGCATAAGGCTAATAGTATCTAACTCTACAGACACTACTTGATAAGGAATTCCTATATAATCAGATAACTCTTCTAGATAGTTCTCAGCTTCTTTATCAATTTTTGCATCAAGAAATATAATTTGCTTACTAGTCTCTTGAAAAAATTTTCTTGCAGTATCCTTATCAAATCCCATATCTGTAATGTGACTTCTCCATTTACTTAACCACCCAGTGCTTATGATGTAGCTGCCCTTGGATGTTAAGTAATCCAAAAACTCATTACAAGTCAAATGTCCAAAGCAGTAATTAGTAGATACTACATCTATTTTCCCTTCTGGGGGAGTTAATTTTTTCAAATCACATAGATTGCTACAAACAAGCACACTACTATCCTGACTTGACTTAAATAACTTTTCCTTTGCTTCTTCTTTTCCTTTTTTATTGTCACACAATGATGGTAATACTATTAGCTCTATATCATCAAAATTTTCTTTGTTTATTACTGCTTGGTATTCAGGATAAAAATTTTCACATATATATAAATGTAGCTTATCCATTTATGCTTCCTCCCGAATTGGATAAGTGCCATACTCCTTTACAGTTTCAGCAATATCTAACAAAGTACTTTCTGACACCTGCCATGGAATTTCACCATGATTAT
This sequence comes from Clostridia bacterium, assembly GCA_003557085.1. Classification (GTDB taxonomy): domain Bacteria; phylum Bacillota; class UBA994; order PWPR01; family PWPR01; genus PWPR01. The sequence goes on from PWPR01000012.1 coordinate 5,507, forward strand.
CAGACAAAATAAAACCTCCGCCCCTAGCAGCTCCTTGGATGAGTTGCTTTACTTTATTCTGAGCTGTCTTCTTGTCCCAGTTAGCCATCTCAATACCATTTAGATTTCCTAATAAGCATATTTTACCTTTTGCTTTTTCTTTTATTTCCTTAATATTATCTTCTTCACTAAAACCAAGCACAGCAGAACCGGTGCTGATGATATCATCTATTACAGGTAGGCTGATACCAGAAGCAAGATGTGTAGCTGTCGCTCCATTAAATCTACTAATTGTTTCTTTAGCAATTATATGGCCAGTTTCAATATATTTAGACCTCTCTATAATTGCTGGAGATGCTAAAGGATCAAAGTAGCATATTGCTGTTGCTCCAGCTTCAAGCTGTGCATTAGCCCATGCTACACAAAACTCTTGGTTTATCTTCATTAAAAAGTCGAACTCATCTTTTCTAAAATATAGTAGTTCAAGGTATTTTTCAAAACCCATTTGCATTACTGGCAAAGAAAAAGGAGACATTACTACTCCAATTATAGGGACTTTATCTCCTACAGATTCTTTTAAAGCTTGTGTTGTTTCAAGTACTCTTTTTAGTTGTTGAGACTCTCCGATAAGCGGCACATCGATATCCTTTATTTGCTCTATATTTTTTATAAAAGGTTGCCCAGAGTTTGGAGGGCCATCTTCTGTGAAAACTACTTCTCCACCAAAAGCTTCTATCTCTATAGGTGCATAAGTAAATGTATAAATACAGTCATTACTATACTTCTTTTGCATACGTAGTTGAGCCTCTACTACGTTTTTAGAATCTGAAAAATAATTTTTTATATTAATGCCTAATTCTTTTGCTCCATAATGGGAGAACAAATGAAACATGGGCACACGGTCTGGCTCTTTATGAGTAATTGCTGTCATTACGCGCTCCATAGAATTCATGATTGCTTTCCTCCTTCAGAAAATCTCTTAATAATCTTTTGAACTTCTATTCCATTTTTTCCATCTGCGTCGGCGTTTACCCTTCGCCATAGCTCCTTATCCAATCTAAATGGAGCTCCTCCAACAATTACTTTAGCTGGTGAACCTTTTTTCTTGATCATTTCTACAACTTGTTTAACTTTTAATGCTGAAGGCAGCATTAATGTTGATATAAGAAGTATATCAATGTTCTCATTAATAGTTTTTTCAACGATCTCATCCACACTTAATCCTTGCCCAAAATCTATTAGATGATATCCACTGGAACTTAGTATAGAATAAACAATTCTTTTGCCTAAAGAATGATGATCTTGTAATACTCCAATTGCAATTTTCAATTCTGCTCCATTTGTTACTAAATGATCCGGTAGATATTTTTCAATAAGTCCTTCACATATTACTCCACTCATATACACCTGGGACAAAGACAACTGCCCCTCTTCCCAGCCATCTCCTATTACCTCTAATGCTTTCATAGTTAATTGTTCTAATTCTTCAAAGCTTTGGTTTATGTTATAATACTCATCAAATATTTCAGCAGCCTTAATACGATTCACTTCAAGCAATGCTTGCTGAAACTCTTCAAACAACTTTATATTGCGTTCCATTAACTTCCTCCATTCTTATATTTCATTAATTATTTGTTAAAACTTGTTTTATAAATACGTCTATTATATTAGGATCAAACTGACTACCAGAGCACCTTCTAAGCTCCTTAATAGCCTCTTCCTTACTGATTTTCTTTCTATAAGGCCTATCTTCTGTCATAGCGTCATACGAGTCAGCTATAGCTATTATTCTTGCTTCTACAGGAATTTCTTCACCTTGTAATCCACTTGGATATCCTTTACCATCCCATCTTTCATGGTGAAATTTAATGATATCTTTTAGATCTTCATACTCATCAATTTCCTCTATAATCGCAGAACCTTTAGCAGAATGTTGCTTCATTAGATCCCATTCACTTTCTTCAAGAGTTGCTTCTTTATTTAGAATACCTTCATTTATAATGATCTTGCCAATATCATGCAATATTCCTGCAAGCTTGACACGATTAATATTGTTCTTACTCCAATTTAAAGCACTTGCTATATCTTCAGCATAATCTCCTACTCTTATAGAGTGATGTTGTTCTCTTTTGCTTTTTTGAAATAAAGTGCTCATCATAGCTTGAATCATATGATAATGCACGCTATCTTTATTTAGAAACTTAGCTTTATAAAGGTTTTTTTCAGACTCTTTATAGAGATAATCCAGGTTTTTTTGACAATCTTTCTGCAAAGCATACCCAAAAGAAACTGATAAAAAGACCTTATCATTATATTTCGTTTCAATATATAGATTTGAGGTTTTTTCCAACTCCTCTGTTATTTTGGCAATATCATCTTCATTTGCATTTTTAAAGAGAATTCCAAATTCATCACCGCCAATTCTTGACAGAACACCTTTATCATTAATAATTTTATCCATTATTTCTACAGCTCTTACAATTAACTCATCACCACAAATATGACCATAAGTATCATTTATTATTTTTAAACCATTAATGTCAGCCATAATAAAAGCTAGTGGATAATATTCATTCTCGTTTAACCTTTCAAATGTTTCTTCGATATACCTTCGATTATGTGTTCCTGTTAAGTAATCATGATATGCTAAGTATCTAAGCTCCTCTTCTATCTGCTTTTGTTTAGTTATATCAAGAGCAGAAGTAGCAATAAATTCTGGCTTGCCAGTCTCATCTTTTAACATTACCCCACTCATTAACATAGGAAACTCTGTACCATTTTTGTGTTTATGCCAGATTTCTTGCAAGTCAAAATGATTGACTTGAAGCAATCTCTCTATAACATGATCAACTGCTTTTAGCTGCTTTTGTGTATGTAAAATAGATATATTCTTTCCAATTAACTCTTCTGGGCTATATCCATGTATGTTAGCAAAGAACTTGTTAACATACGTTATATGACCGCTTAGGTCAGATATAGCATTGCCATGCGAAGCATTATCAGAAATTACTTTAAATCTCTTTACTTCGTTTTCTAATTCTTTTTGTTTCTTGATACCCCATGCACTTTGTATGAGTACAATAAGTTGATTTGCATCAAAATCTGAATATCCTGTATCGTTATTTGCTACACCTACCACTGCTATAATCTTCTCATTATCAAATACTGGAATAGACATATAGTTTCTTAGTTTTACGTGTTGCTTAGGATAACCTTTTTTTAGCTTATTAGGGGCGTTGAAGTCATTTACAATAATTGGCTTCCTCTGCCGCACTACCTCTCCCCATATCCCTGTTTTTTCAAGTTGATATACTGTTTGCTTATCTATAATTTTGCAATCTGGCATTACACCATTTGTCCAGCTGTTCAATTTAAGCTCACAGGTGTTCTCGTCATACAAATATATGTATCCATACTGGCTTTTTGATATTTCTAAAGCACGATGCAGCACATTATCAAGAAACTCCTGTTCATTTGTAAATTGATCCCTATATATCTCTATAATAATCTCTTGTCTTTTAAGCTCAGTTTCTAAGATAAGATTTTGACTTTCTAGGTGTTTTTTATCAGTAACATCTTCAAATAGAGTTATGAAGTAGCCCTTATCAGCTTGATAAGCATATATTTTATACCACCTCTTTGCAGGATGAAAATATTGTTCAAACTGAATTTGCAATCCCTCAAAAGCAACCTTTGAATACACATTTATCCAATTAAATGGATCATTAATAATTTCAGGATGTACCTCAGTAACTTTCTTTCCAATAATATCATTGGCTTTTAGTCCGGTATGACTTTCAAAGGCTAAATTAACATCAATAAAAACATAGTTGCTTGGCTGACCATTCTCATCTATAACAAATTTGTGCAAAGCATATCCTAATGGCATTTTCGTAGTAAACTGATTGAATAATAGATTATTCAATTCGCACCCTCTTCTAATTTCTTTATTTTTAATACTTTTTAAGTTTATTTTAATTATACCATATATCCATAACATTATATTTTTTTTACGTTGTGTTACTTACGTATTTTATGAATATACTTCTAATAATTTTCTCTTTCCTTCAATATATATTTTTTACTAGTACAGAGTTTTGTTTTCTTCATAATGCAGAGATTATTATCTCCAAATACCTTACTCTTTTTATGTAAAATGAATTTTCTGCGTTAAGAAAGAGAATATCATCCAAGATATCTAGAAAGTATCTTCTTTAGGAACTAGCTTAGTAATTGCTCCACTAAAAAAATAAGAGTTAGATACAACAATATTTTGTTGTCTTAGCTGATATTTATAATGGTTGAATATATTCAAAAAGTATTAAATGACTAATGCAAAAATCTAGATTAAACTGAATCAGTTATTTAGCTTACAAGCTATGAGAAAGATGTTGACATGTAAATGATAGAATTGTCCAAAAATAATGAAGTAGTTTTAGGAAAGCTATAAATGTATATTATTGAACTTGTGAGTCTGGCAAGTACATTTGATGAACCTCCAATGCAAGCTTGCTTTATCCTGATGATTTAATTTATGTAGGTAAAATGATGGTTAAACTTTTATATAGAAGCAAAACTTATAGATAAGTCAGAACTTAGCAGTAGTAGGAGTAATAGTTCAACACTAGGATATCATATTACATGGAATAATTATGATACTAATATTTGCGAAACTGTTTTGATTTTTAGTTTTATAGCGATAAATTTAGAAACTAGATAAGCTTGGTAGGTTAAAAAACATAGCCATTAATTGGATGTTTGATCATCAGATATCCCTCGTCTTTTATAAGTGGATTTTACTACAACAAGTGTAGCTACGAGTCAAAATCTATGGATTTAATAGTTTAACTAGAAATATATGTCTGTATAAATTCATAAAATAGTTAATCGGTTAAATCTACATAATAATTGAGTAACTAAAAAACACCAGCTTAATACTTCGATATTTCTATATCTATGCACTCTGTCAACTAGTGAACCTGTCGTCAATATTTTGACTGTATTTCTTTCCTAAACTTTTTTTAAAAAACACAAAGCCAGCATGTTATTGCTTTAGCTTTGTGTTAAATGAGTATATGTGAATAATTTATTACATATATGCTTAACTTATTTAATCAGATAGAGTTTTATTTTCTCCTAGAACTTATATGAAGCATGTTAACCAAAGTTAATAATACTACAGCGCCCCCGATAGAAATGAAAAAAGTCATTAGATTAAAGGATAATGGCTCAGCTATTCCAAGGAAACCTAGGATCCATGAACCAGTTAAAGCACCGATTACTCCAATTATAATGTTACCGACAATGCCTCCGCGTGCGTTGCTTGTTGTCAATTTACCAACAGCCCAGCCAGCAAATCCTCCTAGAATAATCCAAGTTATCCAACTCATCTATATCTCCTCCTTTTACTTTACTCAGATATGTTCTTTACAGAATGTTAAACTTTGAAACATGGTAATTGTATTAATGAACTGAAGCGATTGGTGATTTATCTTTTTGTTAGTGTCTAGTTTTACTTGAAGGTATATTAATCACCTTATCTACGCTTTCTACAAACTGTTCTTTATATCTTATATTCTGTCTATAACGTATCTGATATCTTCGTAAAAAGAGGCTTTAGTGTTAGCTATTGCTTAATTCTAACCTCTTAATGTCTATGCTTCATGTCAAACATTTGTGCCTTATTTGTAAGTTATGTTTAGTAAGATAATAAAGTTTTTGATCAATTCAAAAAAGTTTGTTTAATCACTACAATAAATAAAAACCCAAAATCTACATTTGTATAGTTTCCAAAGTTAAAGTTCATGTTGTCATGCTTTTCATATACTCACAACTTACTAATTAAGCAGACTAATCATAAAAAGATCCACCCTATTAGGTTTTCTGGTACATTAATCTTATACTCTTTTATGTTGTTAGTCAATTTATTGCAATTTTTATATGCACTTTTATTGCATTAATACACATATGTATTATTATAATTATTATATTATTTTAAAAACTGCATTGCCATCATGAAAAAAGATCTCGAATGAGTGCTGGTACTATTTCTTTTTGTTTTCTACATAATTTAGCCAAAATTAGATATCCCAACATTGTAACTTGTCCAAAAGTTATTTAATTCATCAAAGTAAAACATATTATTTTTCATATCCATTATTTTCGTTTATGGTCAAAGGATATTTAATTAATAATGTACTCAGTGTCATCAAAGACATATCCTTTATCGTATGATACAATGTAGACAAATGTTAAAACAATTATTCATATTAATGTTTTAATAATTGTTCTATAATTGTTACTAATTAAGCCATAAGGTAATTAGTCTACATGAGTTTAAGATAGTAAAAAGCTTTATATGAGTAAGGACGCTTTATCACTTATTAAGGAGCTTAATTTGAAAAATGCTTAAGTTAACTTAAAAACTAACACTTTAACTCTATTGCTCAGAATAAAATAGGTGGCTATTAATATGAAATACTATAACAAGAAAAGACAAAGAAATACTAACCTATATAAAGCTTATATGTACTATTGGTTGTCAACATCCTACATAAATGTTTCTAACTTTCCCTTCCCATGTTGACTCTTTTTATAAGTCCCTCACTTTAGAAATACTTATAAATGTAATAGTTCTAAAATATGATTTGAGTATCTGAGAAAAAAACTACTACAATACATTAAGACTTATTGTTGTTAATAACACAGCTTAAAGAACATCTACTAATGCAAGCGATAACCTTAAGAGATTCAATATTGTTGATTTAGCATCGTCATACATTAAACTTCTGGTAATTACTAAAAAAATCTAGTTACTCTTTTCATAAACTCTAACTTATTTGGAAGGATACGTGATTGAAATGAACAAGTTAAAGGTTTTAGTTATCAGTGATAATTCATCTAATGCAGAATATTTTGAGAATACTATCTCAAAAGCCTTATTAGGAACTAAAGTATATATTGCTCAAGATAGATTGCAAGGTGTAGCACTAGCAAAAAGTAAAGAGCCTGACGTAATTGTAATTGATTTACCAATAACAAACACAAAATACTTAAAAACCATTCAACTTTTTAAGAAAACAAAACACTTAAGTTCAATCCCAATTTTATTTGTTACAGACTTAGAAATAGATCGAGAACTACGTAATGAAGCTATAAAAGCAGGCGCAGATGCTTTTCTGTTAAAACCCTTGGATGATGCAATATTAATCACACAATTAACTTCAATGGCAAAAATTAAAGAAAGAAATATTCTAATAAATACTCAAAAAGAACAGCTTGAAGATTTAGTAGAACGTCGTACAAACGACTTAAAAAACGAAGTAATCAAAAGAAGAAGTCTTGAGGAAGAACTTCGAAAGAGTGAAGAAATTCTTAAAACTTACATAGAGAAAGCCCCAATTGGAATATTTGTAGTTGATTCAAATGGAAAATATA
>PWPR01000128.1 GCA_003557085.1 Clostridia bacterium
CAATCTTTTGAACATGAGTTGTCTTTGCTATTAGGAACCACTAGTTAGAAGAGATGATATCTCTGAAAAAGAGAAGTAGATCCTATTGAACGCCAGTAGTAAGCTCAACAAGATCCAACCTTTTCCATGCTTGAAGCTTCAAGCATTGAAGAGCTCTTATATTATGAGACTGCGCTATACGAAAAACTGTTGCATGTTATTTTTGCAATTAGGGAATATTAAAAAATTAAAGATTACATAAGTTTTATTAGAAAATTTAATGAATTCATAAGAAAATTAAACTTTTTCTTAACTAAGAATCTCAATATATTGACAATTAATGATACATTTTGTATAGTTGATATACTAGTAACACTTTAAAGGAAGGGTGATTTGATGACTTCATTTAGCAAGTCTTTATTTGGGTACGATAAAAATGAAGTGAAATCACAAATTGAAGAGTTAAAATTAAAACATAATAAGTTTTTGACAGAGAAACGCAAGGACATTGATCAGATGATGAGGGATATTGAAGATACAAGAGCAAGTAATAATAGAATGGCAAGTGAGATAGAAAGCCTAAACAGTCAAAGGAAGCAATACCTTAATTATGTTGATGATGAAGTCAAAAATTTAAGAGAAGAAATAAGAGAAAAGCAAGAAGAGCTTGAAATGTTTGAAAGATTAGCTATCGAGAAACTTGCACACAAAAGAGATGAACTATTAAAGACACAAACATATATTAAGAGCCTAAAAGAGGAGTTAAATTCTTTAGCAAATAAAAACCAGTTTTTCGAGAGATTATATGATTAGCTAAAAGGAGGGTAGAGTTATGGCTTACAAGAAATCATTCATAGGATACACTAAAAGTGAAGTTAATAGTTATATAGAAGACTTAAAGAAGCAACAAGAAAATGAGAAGAAAGCCTTAGTACTTAATGTCCAAAGACTAAATCAAGAATTAATCACCCTCAAAGACCAAAGAAAAACACTAAAAGCAAATTATGAGATGCTTGAAGACAGAGAGTCTTTCTTAGAGCAAAATGAGAAATATGTACACAAACTTGTTGAAGATGCAAGAAGAGATGCTCAGCAAGAAGTTCAAAACATAATCAATCGGCATGATGAGTTAATCGAGAGAATAATTCATGAAGTATTTATGATTGATGAGATGAATATGATGTTAAAGAAAGAATTAGCAACTATAAGTAAGAAATTAGAGGATGTTGCTAAAAGCATAAGTATTAACTCAGATGTTGATAGGAAAATCAACAAAGTAGATTATATTATAAATAGAAGAATGTATCAGGAGACAGAAGAGTTTGATATAAGGTTATTGTTTGATGACAAAGTATCAAATATTAGAAATTTAGTAAACAGAAAAGAAAGAGAAGAAGCAGTACCTAAATTATCATTAATGAAGCCTCGAAGTAGTGTGTTTTTTCCAAAACAGACAATGTATAAAGTACCTAAGGAGAATCTAGAAATAGAAAAAAATCCTCCAAAAGAACAAAAAGAAGATAAGCACAGATCAGTAGCAAAAACAGCACTGATTGTAGAGAGAAATTTAGATACAGCAGCACTTCTAAAATCAATAATTGCAAGAGAAGGTTATGACGTTACAGTTATTGAAGATGGTACTGTTCTACAAAAAATGGCCCAAGTAGAAGAACCAGCAGGCATATTAATAGTAGACTCTATGGCACCTTATATAGATATTAGCAATTTGATTAAGCAGATTAGGAGCTCAAGCAAGTGGTCTGATGTACCAATAATGATACTGAGCTCAGAAAGCAATGCTGAAAAATCAGCAAGATTCTTAACACTGGGAGCAACTGATTTTATTGAAAAACCGTTTAATCCACGAGAGTTAGTAGCTAGACTCAACAGAATTGATCAGTCAGATAATAGAGATAGCTTACTAAAAGGAGGATAACTTATGAGCCTAATTCAAACACATATTCTGATTGTCAGAATATCAATGTATGTTGGGCTTTTCTTTTTTATATTTTCACTCTTAGTTTTTTCAATTATAGTCATAAACAGAATGGTATTGAATTACAGAAAAAAAAGAGAAGCAAAGTTTATTGAAAAGTGGCATAAAATCATAATAGAATCAATGCATCAGCTTCCTGATAGCGTGGAACGTGTTCCAAAAAGGCATTATGAATCTTTTTTTATAATGTGGAATAATATTCAAGATAATTTGCTTGGAAGAGAGAAAGAACGACTCAATGAACTACTAAAAATGCTTGGTATGGATAAGGTTGCAACAAAAATGCTTGATTCAAAGAGTAATGTGAAAAGAATTTTAGCAGCTTTAGTACTAGGCAATCTTGAGCACGAGCAAGCTTATGACAGGTTAGAAGAAGTCAGTCAAGGAAAAAGCATTCATCTAGTTTTAGCAGCCCTTCACTCTTTAGTTAAAATTGATCAGGAAAGGGCTATTAGGCCCCTTTTTAGTTTCTTGAAAACTAAAAAGAGTTATCCAACGTATAAAATGGGCAAAATTATGTCAGATATTGACTCAAATTTGATATCAGGACCATTGTTAAGACTCATTGAAGAATCTCCAGTAGAAGCAGTACCTAGATTAATGCTTTTTATGAGGTATGCAGATAGTGAACTTGCAGCAACTCTAGCTAAAAACAAATTATCTTCAAGTACGGATTCTGAAGTAATTTCAGCAGCCCTGAAACTACTAAATGTTTATGGAGATGCGAGAGATGTATCTTTGGTTAAGAGATTCCTCAATGATGAGAAACCTTTTGTTAGAATGAGCGCAGCAATAGCTTTAGGATCCATTGGCACGCAGAGTGAGCTGCCAGACTTAGAGAAGATGCTATCTGATTTTGACTGGTGGGTTAGACTTAGATCTGCAGAAGCAATTAGATCCTTACCTGGAATGACAAGAGAGAAAACAAGAGATTTGCGTGATAAGCAAATTGATAGATTTGCCTATGATATACTAAATCATGTTATACACATAGAAGGGGAAGTTTAAATGGGTTTTGGTAACTTAATTATATTATTTCAAATCATCTATTTTTTCTACTTTGTTGCAATCAACTTTCATTATCTTCTCCTTAACATATCAGCTCTTTTTGTAATAAATAGGCATATGAGAAGAAAGCCAGTATTTAATAGGCTTAAAAGTTATTCGGGATATGAGTTGCCTGTAACCATAATTGTACCTGCCTATAATGAAGAAAAAACCGTTATCCAAACTGTTTATGCTTTATTGCAGATTAATTATCCACAATATGAAATAATAGTTGTAAATGATGGATCAGCTGATGAAACACTCAATTTATTGATTGAAACATTTTC
>PWPR01000048.1 GCA_003557085.1 Clostridia bacterium
AGCTTGGTTTACAATTAGTTTCTCTCAACTAATTATTTTATCACAGTTTATACTATCTTAAAAACCTTTATTTCATTGTAACAACAATAAACTAAAAAATACCTCCAAGTAGATAATCTTATAAAGCTTAACTAAACTATCTACTTTGGAAGTATTTTATCAGTAAAATTCTATTTACAGCTTACTAACAATCTCATAAACTGGTTTTACATTTTTTTCTAGCTCTGATGCTAAGTCTTCTATTACCTTATTGGCATTATTTACATAATCTTCATCTTTGATTGATGACAAATTTATTTTAACGTTGTACACACCTGCATAAAAACTTGCCTCAGACAGTCTTGCTCCAACACCTGCATCTGTGACTGCATTTTCATTGCCATCTTTGGCAACCTTTAAGCAAAGATTTGAAACTCCTACACTTAATCTAGCTATTTCAAGTGGTACATCTGCAGCACCTTTCATAGCTAATTGTATTGCTTTAGATCTTTCTTTTTTATCTTCCTGACTATCCTTTGGCATTCTAAATGCTGCCATTACCTGATTAAAAGCATTGGTATCATCATCTATCAGACTCATCATTTTACTCATTAATAGTCTTGCTTCTTCTTTGATCTTGAGCATACTTTCTTCAACTTCTGCATATTTTTTCTTACCAATAGTTAAATTAGAGACCATTGTAGCTAGAGCAGCAGCGAGTGCTCCTGCTAAAGCCCCCGTACTTCCACCTCCTGGTGCAGGAGAAGAAGATGCTAACTCTTTACAAAACTCATTAATTGACATATCTACTAATTTTTTATTCAATTCACTTCACCCCATACACTTTTTTTCCGTCTTTCCAAACTTGGTTGACATGATTCTTACCATATCTATACATCAAATACTCTAAGTTATCACTGTTCCAGATAATAAAGTCTGCTTTCTTATTAATGCTTAAACTGCCTCTATCATGCCCTCTATCTAATGAGTATGCTGAGTTAAGTGTACATGCAGTTAAAATTTCTTCAGGTCTCATCTTCAAATACAGATATCCTAAGTTCATAATAAACTGGAAATTATCTGATGGGCAGCTTCCAGGATTGAAATCAGTAGCAAGTGCAATTGGTACTTCTTTATCAATCATCTCTCTTGCTGGTGCATAGTTTTTTCCAAGATAGAATGATGTTCCAGGTAGCAATACAGCCACTACATTAGCATCTGCCAAGTCTTCAATCCCTTTTTGTGACACTGCCATTAAGTGGTCTGCAGACACTGCATTTAACTCTGCTGCTAATTCTGCACCACCTATAGATACAATCTCGTCAGCATGCAACTTTAATCTATAGCCATACTCTTTCGCTTTATTAAGTATTCTTCTTGATTGGTCAACATCAAAAACACCCTCTTCACAAAAAACATCACAAAACTCTGCCAGGTTTTGCTTTCTAACATATGGCATAATATCATTGCATATATAGTTAATGTAACCTTCTGGGTCATGCTTAAACTCTTGAGGAATAGAGTGTGCCCCCATAAAGGTATGTATGATATCTATTGGTTGTTCTTTATTCAATTGATTTGATACCTTCAGAGTTTTTACCTCGTCATCAAAATTTAGTCCATAACCACTCTTACTTTCAACTGTGGTAACTCCAAGACTTAACATATGTTTTAAATCATTTAGAGCTTTCTCTTTTAGTTCAGAATCACTTGCCTCTCTGGTAGCTAGTACCGTACTATTAATGCCTCCACCTGCATGATGAATTTCCATGTAAGATGCTCCATCTAGCTTAAGTGGTATTTCATGCTCTCTAGAGCCACCATGTACTAAGTGAGTATGTGGGTCAACTAATCCAGGTGTTACCAACGCTCCATCTAAGTCCATTTTTTCACAATCTGGCAACATATTTATATCATTTGTAAGCATCTTAATAATACCATCTTCTATTAACATATGTTTCGCATGAATAAGTTTACCCTGTTCTTCTCCTCTACATGGGCTTCCTTTATCATTTGGTGTTAGAATATTTGCATTTATTATTGCAAACCTTTTCATGTTTAAATTCTCTTTTCTAAGATCTGATCCTTTTTAAAACCTTCAAGCTGTAAATAATACCCAGCACAATCAATTAAGGCATCCATCGGAAGTAGACCAATTATTTCACTGCCTATTACATTTACACCATATCTTTTTGCTTCCATTTTGACCATTTCAAAAGCTCTATAGATTGCAGTTTTTTTATAATCAGTTAAGTTCATGCTAACTTGAGCTATATTTCTATCTTCAAGCATTACTCCCATACCCTTAACATTTTGTAAACCACCACCACTTGCCCTTACTTTTTTAGCAATTCTGTTGGCAATCTTCACATCACTAGTATCTAAATTAACATTATAAGCTACTAGAAAAGGTCTAGCTCCAACTACTGTTGCTCCTGCTGTAGGATGAAGTTCTGCTTTACCATAATCAGGGGCCCAGCCATCTTTTTTGATTTTTTCTTTAAAACCTTCATACTCACCTCTTCGTACAGTTGCTAAATTTCTTCTTTTAGCTTCTCTAGCTGCCCTTTCGTATAAGTATACTGGGATTTGTAACTCCTCAGCTAATCTTTCGCCTAATTGCTCTGCTAGTTCAACACATTCATCCATAGTTATGCCGCTGACTGGAATAAATGGAATAACATCTGTAGCACCCATCCTAGGGTGTTCTCCTTTATGTTCTTCCATATTAATTAACTCAGATGCCTTCTTGGCTAGTTTATATGCAGCCTCAACTGAAGCCTTAGGATTGCCTACAAATGTTACTACAGTACGATTGTGATCAGCATCAGGGGCATAGTCAAGTAGAGTAACACCCTCTGTTTCTCTGACTTGATCAACTATGGCTTCAATAACCTCGTCTCTCCTACCTTCACTAAAGTTTGGTACACACTCAACTAGTTTTATTGACATAATCACTTCTCCTTATTCTTTATATTTTTTCTCTACTAAAGAATCTACTAAACTATCATCTACTAAGTATGGCAATGTAACATGGTTTCCTGAGTTTTCATTATTAAACTCTATTGTCGTACTAAGAGCATTCTCGTTTCTTGCCCAACTACGCCTTGCTACACCGCCCATAACATCCCACATTAAAGAACTTCTGATAACTTCGTCTACACGTCTGCTTCCATCTAAAACTAAACCAAATCCACCGTTTATAGCTTTCCCGATACCAACTCCACCACCATTATGCAAAGCTATTAAGCTCATCCCTCTAGCAGCATTACCTGCAAAACAGTGTATCGCCATATCCG
>PWPR01000188.1 GCA_003557085.1 Clostridia bacterium
AAACCTGTGTCTTCAGACTTTGCTTCCATCTTCTCCATAGGCTCTCCACAACATACTAGCGCTTCTGCTCCTACATGAAGGACTTCTGTAACATTATGACATATTTCACAATAATATAAGTCTCTAAGTTTCATTAAAAGACACCTCCTAGAATTTGGGCAACGCCCATGTTCTTATTATAACATAGCGAAAATATGTTTTCATCTTTCTCTTGTTAAAATGTATGTTAAATATCATCTATTTAGTGAGTTTTTTGTTCTCATCTTTAGCTTTATTTCTAAAACCCATCGAAAGCGCCTCTGTTGGACAGCTACTTACACAACTGCCACATCTTATACACTCTAGGCTTTGACAATCATAGGCAGCATAAATGTTAAACTTACATACCTTTAGACATTTTTGACATGAAATACATTTTTCTTTATTAACTCTTAATTGATAAAATGAAATCTTATTAAATACTGAGTAAATAGCACCTAAAGGGCAGACCCCATAACAAAAGGGTCTATAAATAACTATTGATAAAACGGTTATAATGATCAATAAGAAAAGTTTCCAATAAAAGTTTAATCCAATTAAAGCCCTTAATGGAGCATTCGTTGCTAGTAGCGGAAAACTTGCTCCAAGGGTTCCAGCTGGACAGATATATTGGCAAAAAGTTGGTGAGCTAACGAAAAAAGTTGGTAAAATTAACACAAATAACGCAAGTATTATATATTTAAGAAACCTTAGATTCCTAAGTCTTTTTGTCCACTCTAACTTTCTCGAAGGGAGTTTATTAAGTAAATCTTGAAACCACCCAAAAGGACATAACCATCCACATATAAATCTTCCTAGTATAACCCCAAATAATGCTAATAAACCTACTACGTAAAATGAAAATTTATATCTAGGGTTGTTTACAACAGCTTGTAAAGAACCAATTGGGCAAGAGGCAATAGCCCCAGGGCAAGAATAGCAATTTAGCCCTGGAACACATATGTTTTTTGATGTGCCTTGATATATTCTTCCTTCTACAAAACCTTTTAAGTTTGCATTATAAAGAAGTGTCGTTATAAGTTGAGTAAAGGCTCTTTTTCTATCCAATCCCTACACACTCCAAGCAAATATAAATAGCTTTTGTAAAGAGCTCAACTACTTCATCTCTATACACTCCTAAAACAATAAATATTACTGCAAGAATAAAGACCACATAAGAAACAGACTTTTTCATTATTATCTTTCCTAACAATTTTAGTTATTTACTAAGTCAAATGCTTTGTCTACAGCCTCTATCAACTCTTCTAAGGAGCTTTTGCCTACCTTTTCTAAATCAATCGTTTCTCCATGATTATCAACAAAATAGAGGTATGGCACATATTGAACATTTTCTATAGCAGGAATCATCGATTCATTGACTAAAATACAAGTTGTATTAAGTCCTGCTTTCTCTTTTTCAGATATACCTCTTTCAAGGTTTCTAATATTATCAGCAAATATTCCGATAATTTCAAAGCTCCTATCTTGATATACTTCTTTTAATTCTGCCAGTACAGGCAACTCCTGTATGCATGAAGGTCATCCAGTAGACCATATGAAAACTAAGTTAACTTCAGAATCCGCAAAAATACTTTGATCTACCGTATCTCCAAACATATCTAAGGATTCAAACTCAGTTAAAGGCCCTCCTAGAATACTAGCTTCTGCAACTTCTCCATTTTCTGCATCATCATTTTGGCAAGCTACTAAAGTAAATATTGCAATAATGAGTAAGCTAATCAATAGAGTTTTTTTCTTCAGCAATGACTTCAATATTATCCTCTCCATTCTCTCTTTCTAAAATACTATATACGACAGGAACAATTACTAGTGTCAAAACTGTTGCTATCATTAGACCAAACATTAGCGAAATAGCCATTGGCATGAATAAACTACTGCCAGATAAAAACAATGGTATCATCCCAATAAAAGTGGTTGTAGTACTTAATATGATTGGCCTAAATCTTTTGCCCGATGCCTCTCGACAAGCAAAATCAATACTCTCGCCATTATCTCTAGCCCTATTAATGTAGTCTATTAAAACAATAGCATTGTTTACAACAATACCCATTAAGCTGACCATACCCATCAAAGCAGTAAATGAAAGTGGCTGACGTAATAGAAATAAACCAAAGATTGATCCAATAGCTGATAGAGGTATTGTTAAAAGAATTACAAAAGGCTGAACAAATGACTTGAACTGGAAAAGCAATATCAAGTAAACTAAAACAATAGCAAACACAGCTTGTGTTCCCATTTCACCGAAGTTCTCTGCAATTCTCTCCATTTCACCATCATAAGATAGTGTTACACCATTCAGATTCAGACTTGCTACCTCTTTATTAATAGTCCTAGTGATGTGTCTTGCTTGATATCCTGGGAGCAAATCACTAGTGACCATGATAGTAAAGTCTCTATCATATTTGTTTAAGCCTGGCAAAACTGTCTCTAGTCCTATTTCTGCAACATTTTTAAGGATAGTTTTATTTCCTGTTAATGAAGATTTTACACCAAAATTCTCTAGTTCTTCAATACTTTTTATGTTTGATCTTACCATTATTTTAAATTCATCACCCATGTATTGAAGAGTTGAGGCTTCTCTACCTGAAAGTGCTATGTTAATTTCATTTTGTATTTCATACTTAAGCAAACCCACAAAAGTTGCTCTATTTATATCTGGTACTACTCTATATTGATATATCCTTGATGGGAAATCATCATTAACATTATAAGTCCCTTCTATGTTATAGAGTATTTGCTTTAGCTCTTCTGCTACTCTTTCTAACTCTCCTAAGTCTTCACCTGTCAGTCTTAATTGAATTGGATATCCTACATATTCTGCTAGCTCTAGTCTTTTAACAACTGCTTTTCCACCTATGAGTGACTTATCAATATCTTGCTGTAGTCTAGCTACAAATGAGCTATAATCATCAAACCCTTCTTTACTTGGGTCTAACTGCATTAATATTTGTGCTGTGCTCGCTGACTGAGAAAATGTAAATACGGTTGTATAAAACTTTGGCAATCCTCCTCCAATTGCTGTTGTATATTGTGTAACTGCTGGTATATCTTTTATCAATTCTTCAATTTGATCTGTTACTTGCTTCGTCGTTAAAATATCAATATTGTTTTCTGCTTCAATATCTATAAAGACATAGTCTTTGTCAGCATAAGGGAAGAACTGTAAAGAAATGTTAACAACAAGAACTACTGTGACTATTATTAGTCCAAATACTGTTAACACTGATTTTCTCTTATTATTCATTGCTGTATTCAGAAGTTTAGTGAAGTATTCTTTCAATTTCTTTGATTTATCCACGCCTTCTACGCCAGGTTTGAAGAAAATGTAAGCCATTGTAGGAGTAACTAGAATAGCTGTTAGATATGATGCTGTTAAAGCCATAATTATGATTTGAGGCAGAGTTATCATAAACTCTCCAGCAATAGAATCCATTAACAGAAATGGAGAAAAAGCTGCAATTGTTGTCAAGGTAGAGGTTAAAACTGGGACAGCAACTTCTCTTACTCCCTCAATGCAAGCTTTCAGTTTATCAATATCTTTATCTATATTTAGTTGAATCGCATCACTAATAACTATCGCATTATCTACTAGCATTCCTAATGCAATTATAAGTGACGCAATAGATATTAAGTGCAACTCTATTGACAATATATTCATTGTTATAAAGGTGGAAAAAATAGAGAGCGGGATAGCTGTAGAAACTATAATGGCATTTCTGAGGCCCATACCTATGAAAACGACAATTATTACAAAGAGAACTCCTTGTAATAAGTTTATTGCAAAATCATTAACAGACTTTCTTACATCTGCTGGCTGATCTATTACTTTGTCAATAGTAATACCTGCTGGTAACTGATCAATAAACTCATCAATTACTTTGTCTATTTCAGACCCTATTCTCACCACATTGCTTCTTGTCTGAAAATATCCGCTTAATAAAATAGCGTTCTTTCCATTATGAACTACCCTATACATGTCATCTGCTACTTCAAAGTTAACCTCAGCGATATCTGCCAATCTTAAGACAGCTCCTGTGTCCCTTGACACCATAATCGGTAGATTTCTTATATCTTCAATACTAGTTAAGAACCCTACTGTCTTAACATTTATTTTGCCTGATTCATCACCAATATTCCCAGATGGAATTTCTAAATTTTGCCCTTTGAGCAGTTCTACAATGTTATTAAGCGATAACTCCATTTGGTTTAGCAATCTAAAATCAACTTCTATTTGAACCTGCTTATCTTGTTTTCCTGTTATTGAGAATCTAGTTGTTCCAGGAACCTTACTTAGATTCCTTGATAATTGTTCTCCATAAGTGTGCAGTTCTTCATACGAATAACTGTCCCCCGTTAAGGCTAATATGATTCCAGAAGTGTCCATTATATCTGTATTCACTTCTATTGGTAACACTTCATTTGGAAGATCATTATGAAGATCCGCCATTCTTCTCCTAAGCTCTACCCAAGCCTTATCAAGATCAGCCCCATGATCCATTCTCAATTGAATCAAAGCAAAGCTATCAAATATGTATGACGATGAATAGCTATATCCATCAAGCTGTGCAATTTCATCTTCTATCCTTGTAACTACATGTCTTTCAATATCAACAGACTCTGCTCCTGGATATATTGCCGTTATAATTGCAATAGGAGTTGCTATATCAGGCATCTCATTTCTTGGCATAATATAGTAGCTAAACATACCTATAACTAGAACTATAATTACCAAAAAGAGTGTTATCTTTCTATATTTAATTACTACTTCAAGTACTTTATTCATAACAGTTTAACTCTCTATGATTTCTATCTTGTCGCCAGGCTTAATAAAATTAGCATTAGATACTATCAAGAGATCTCCTTCGTTTAAGCCTGTTACACGTGCTGTAATATTTCTTGTTTCAACAACGGAAATATTTTTCCTTACTGCTTTACCTAATTCAGCAACCAAAACATAGCTATCTCCAGCAAACATTATACTGTCAAGTGGTATCCAAATACCTTTATCTTCTCCAATAATTATACTTACATTAGAAATTAACCCTAATCTATAATTGCCCTCTTTAATAGCCACCTTAGCCTCATATGTGCCAGTAGCTTCATCAGGCATTTCTGAGATAGATACTAACTCTCCTGATACTATATCCCCAAGCACATCTACTTCTGCTTCCATCCCAGTTTCTACTTTTTGAATATCTTTTTGAGCAATCCCAAATGTTACAACCTGATGATCACTTCTTACAATAACAATTGGATATCCTGCACCAACAACTTCTCCAGCTTCAAAAGTTGTTGCTGCGACAAATCCTTCAATCGTACTTTTTAGTTCAGTCTCAGATAGAGCTCTTAACTGATACTCGTAATTAATATTAGCTTGTTCGTAATTTGCTCTTGCTGAAGTGATATCCTCAACTCTTGCGCCTTGCATAGCTTGCAGATACATTTGCTCTGCTTGAGCTAAATCACTTTCTAAGAGCTCAACTTCTAATCTAGCACTTCTCAATTGACTTTCTGATAAAGCACCTACCTCAAATAATTGTTCTAATTTATCTAAGTTATCAATTGCAAATGCATAAGCATCTTGTGCTTTTTTAAAATTTAGCTCTGCAGTTCTTTTTTCTTCTTTTGTAGCACCAGTCAATGCTTTATCATACTGTGCTTTAGCAGCATCCATTTGAGATTTTGCCACAGAAACAGCTACCTGAGTATCCCTTTTATCTAAAGTAGCAAGAGTATCACCCACAGAGACTTGGTCCCCTACACGATAATTTAAGCTCGCTAGTGTACCTCCTGTTTTAAAGCTGTATTTAATGAGGTCATCTGAAGAGACAACCCCTATATAATTAAGATGCTGAGAAAAGTATTCTTCTTGCAACTCTACTACTCTTACAGGTGTTATTTGATTAATGTCAGCTAATCCATCCTGACATCCTACAAAAAGTAGCAAAAATGCTGTAATCATCAATATGATCTTCATTTTAATCCCTCGTCTTTTACTTTATCTTAAAATCAATTTTAGATAATACTGGGTCAGTATTTTCTCTAAGCCACAGTCTGTTGCTGTTTTAATAATTTCCTCTTCTTCAGCTAAATAGTTGACCATAAACACATCTTCAGGAAAACACTTATTATTTGCAATAGAAATATAAAGTTTCCTCAAGTCATTTCTATCTCCACTTAATATCTCTACTCTTTTTATATATAATACGGAGTCTATTTCACAGCAAATCAAGCATTTAAGTCTTTTTTCAATATTAATACCAATCCAACGATACTTAGAATCTCTCAAAGAGTCTAATCTCCTACTCCACACTGTGTCACTTTGAATGCTTATCAAATGCGAAATGTCATTATAATCATAACTAGTCAAAGAGTATTCACGTGGGGCTCTATTAAACTCTCCCTTCAAAGTAGTCAACTCAGATATCATACTAAAACCAGCCTGCTTATATAGATTATATGCTATTTTATTGGATGCTAAAACTTCTAGCCCTATGTCAGACATTCCAGCTAGTTTTAACCTTTTAATCACGTTATCTAAGAGGATTTTTCCATATCCCATTTGTCTATGCTCTTTAAGTAGACCAAATGCTGAGATCCATGACCTTTTACCCCTTGTTGAGATTATCGCTAATCCAATTGGGGTATTCTTATAGGTAATTACTTGCGAAAATTTATTACTTATCGGCAGTGTTTTTTCGTATTTTTCATAGCTATGAAAATTGTGCTTTGCTGTAAAGTAGTAATCTTCATATACTTTATTATAAAGATCTATTTTCGTATTTTCTGCAAGCCTGCTAAATGGAATAAATCCTAATTTTCCCATCACTCTAAAAGGCCCTTTCTAATATCTTCAAGTTTTTTGAGTGTTTTTTTACTCATATTAGTCATCAGCGGATCATTTATCTTAATCCTACCTAAATGCTCAGACACCAACTTCTCATCAGTTCTAAGAATATCAAGCCACAGCTCCCTTGATGATAGCCTCGCCGCTCCTTGACTTAATATATAATCTTGCTGACTTCTATCTGACGTTGCAACTTGAATTTCATAATTATTTTTCATTTCATGGACTGTTCTTTCAATCAAAGTATCTGCTGTCTCATTCTGGCTGGTGAAAACAACTGTTGTATTCCTGTCATACTGAAAAATACTACCTAAACCTTCTGGAACCCTATATGCGTCAAATATGACTAAAAGTTTAACACCTTTATAGCTTGCATAATTTGACAAAATTTCAAGAAGCGTTTCTCTTGCATCTGTTATATTAATTTTTCTTCTTTTTTCTTTTTTAAATATGCTATAATCGCTAAATATTAAATTATAGCCATCCGCAATTAATATTTTCTGCATTACTATCTCTTCCTCACTATCCTGTGCTCTATTATACCATCTAAGTTTAAAATAAATATGAAAAAAAAGGCAAACTATATAGTTTACCTTAATTTCGAATAAATAATCATTGCATCCAAAGTAAATGTTAAATCCCAATAATCTAGGTCTGGGTAAGGGTTGATGTAATTAATATTTCTAAATATATCTCTTTCAATTCTTAGTTTCTCTTTTTTTAATAAATCATAAGATATTTCTGGAATTAGCCAATACCAATATCTACTAAATAAAGGATAGTGATTTTCATTTTCTTCAATAAGTTCATCTATGTTTGAAAGTAAGTGTCTAACTGCAGGAGAGGAGCTTCCCTTTGTTGCATACTCATAAAGATAAAAGGGATAAGAATAATATGATAAGTCTAATTCTAAGCTAGAATTTTTGACTAATTCTTTAAGTTTATCAGCATAAGTCTCTTTCGAAATAGACTCTTTTCTTATCAGATTGCCAATAATAGCCAACACCCTGTTTCTTAACAATTTATCATCTTCCCACCATTCTTTATATGGATAATGATAGAAATCAAAAGGTGGCAATAAGGTACCATTGTACTGAATATTATGCTTCACCCAAAAACTAATATCTTGTATAATAGATCCTTGTACATCACTAAGCATATCAATATAAAATAAAGCGGCCTCTGTAGCAACTGAATTACTACTAGGACAACGTACATCATGTTCTAGTCCATGTCCAAAACCACCATCACTATTTTGGTAAGCTCTCAATGC
The DNA here is from genome assembly GCA_003557085.1 of Clostridia bacterium. Classification (GTDB taxonomy): domain Bacteria; phylum Bacillota; class UBA994; order PWPR01; family PWPR01; genus PWPR01. The sequence goes on from PWPR01000188.1 coordinate 8,160, forward strand.
TTTAAGTGCTTGTTGCTTATTTTGATTCTCAAAAAAATGCTGGTAAACTATTCTCTCTAACAAAGTGCCCTCACTGAATATTCTATTTTTATAACCAGTAAAATCAACCACTTGAATTCTCCTTTAGAGTTTTTTATTCATTATAAGCTCTTCAATAACAAAACCTTTCTTCTTGTAGAAGCTAATAGCCTTTTCATTATTACTATTTACTCTCAAAGATATCATATTTATTTGCTCTTTTATGGCAATAGAGTCTATGTAGTTGATAATTTGTTGGGCAACTCCTTGTAGTCTAGATTCTTGTTTCACATAAATCTGGTCTAACCTGATATTATCGTTATCAGGCATATGAGAAATCACAACTATTGCATAACCACAAACCTCATCATTCATTTCTGCTACAATAATAATTTGATTCTCTGAGTTAATCAGTAATTTAAACAAAGCTTCTTGTTGGAAGACAGCATCACTAAAATAATCTCCTGTTTCATTTAATAAGTCTCTATTGAGCTCTTTCAAATATTTAAAATCACTAGCCTTTGCTTTTCTCACAATCATGTAATCTCCCCATATCTTCAACATATTTTTATTACTGCTTATTTTTATTCTAACAAATGTATATCTTATCTGCTAGTAATAACAGAAAAAATAGGCCTATCACTCTAGTGATAAGCCTAAAATTTAATACATTTTTGCACTCTTTATAAAGTCTACGAATAATGGGTGAGGTTTGTTGGGTCTTGATTTGAACTCAGGATGGAACTGTACACCCACAAACCAAGAATGATCTGCTAACTCTATACATTCTACAAGCATATTATCTGGAGATGTGCCACTTAATATCATTCCATTAGCTGTTAGGTCATCTCTATAATTATTGTTTAGTTCATATCTGTGTCTATGCCTTTCAAGCAAACTATCAACTTGGTAAGCTTCCGCTACTTTAGTTCCCTCTGCTAGGTTACATGGATAATTGCCTAACCTCATAGTGCCTCCCATATCAGTAATGCTTCTTTGTTCTAACATTAAATCAATAACCGGATAATTTGTGTCTGTAGAAAACTCAGATGAATGCGCATCTTTCCAGCCAAGTATATTTCTAGCAAACTCTATTACCGCAATTTGCATTCCTAAGCAAAGGCCTAAATAAGGAATATTATTTTCTCTTGCATACTTAGCAGCTACTATTTTTCCTTCTATGCCTCTTTTCCCAAAACCTCCTGGAACAACTATTCCCTTAACTCCAGCTAAAAATTCTTCTGGGTCATTTTTCTCTAAATCTTCAGAATCAATCCATTTAATATTAATATTTACATCATTAGAGAATCCAGCATGAGTCAATGACTCAACTACACTTAAGTATGCATCATGCAGAGAAACATATTTTCCAACTAAGGCAATATCTATTTCTTCTTTAATAGAGGCAATGTGCTCAACCATTTTTCTCCAAGCACTTAAGTCTCTGTCTTGACATTTGAGCTTTAATTTCTTAATAACTAGTCCATCTAAGTTCTCTCTTTCCAAAACTAAAGGAACTGCATAAAGAGAATCAGCATCTTCATTTTGTATAACAGCCTCTTCTTCCACGTCACAAAATAGGGAGATTTTTCTTCGTATACTATCATCTATTTCTTTTTCTGACCTACAAACTATTATGCTTGGTTGAATACCTATGCTCCTCAGCTCTTTTACGCTGTGCTGTGTTGGCTTTGTTTTAAGCTCCCCAGCTTTTTCTAAGTAGGGTATTAAAGTAACATGCATAAAAAGAGCATTTTCTTTCCCTTCTTCACCTTGCATCTGTCTAATTGCCTCTAGAAATGGTAAGCTTTCTATGTCTCCAACAGTTCCACCTATCTCAACAATGACAACATCAGCACCACTTTCATCTGCAACTTTTCTTATATCGTCTTTTATTTCATTAGTGACATGAGGTATTACTTGAATTGTAGCTCCCAAATAATCTCCTCTTCGCTCTTTATCAATAACCGACTTATAGATCCTACCTGTTGTAACATTATTTCTCTGAGCTAGTTCAATATTAATAAATCTTTCATAATGCCCTAAGTCCAAATCTGTTTATGCTCCATCTGCTGTTACAAAAACCTCTCCATGTTGATATGGACTCATAGTCCCTGGGTCTACATTAATATAGGGATCCAATTTTAAAACATCTACTTTTAGTCCTCGACTTTTCAATAATCTACCTAGTGATGCTGCTACAATACCCTTACCTAGAGATGAAACTACTCCGCCTGTTACAAAAATATATTTACACACTTAATAAATCCCCCTTATTTATATAAATAAACGGCCCGTCACCCTACGAGCCGACATTAATAAGTCTTTACAATACCTCGTTTATTCTACCCAATATATAAAAATACTGTCAAGCAAGAAATAGCTTATTTACAAATAAAATTTAAAGATTGTCTATATGACCTCTCACTACCATAGCCCTATCGTTTTTCATGTAATATCTGGGAACCCTTCGGTTGATTAAAGCTGGCACCTCATAACTAATAGTATCTGTCATTTTGGCAACTTCTGCTAAAGATATTTCATCATGTCCTTGTTTTCCGATTATGACGACTTCGTCTCCTGTTTTAACATTTTGTATATCAGTTACATCAATCATCAGTTGATCCATTGCAATTATTCCTATAATCTTGGCCCTTTGACCCCTTACTAAGACTTCTCCTCTATTACTTAATGTCCGTCTGACGCCATCAGCATATCCTACTGGTAAAGTTGCTATAACAGTTTCTCTTTTTGTTACATAAGTTGCCCCATATCCAACAGCAATACCTTTTTCAACTTTCTTCATGAAACCAATAAGTGTTTTGAAAGTAAGTGTGCTTTTCAAAGGAGCACTTAATTGATTTCCTAGCATATTCTCTTTAGGATTGAACCCATATAAAGCTGCACCTATCCTTACAAATTCATAGTCACATGCGATACTTCTCATTAAAGCAGCGCTATTAGCAATATGAAAATGAATATCTTGATATCCATACTCACTAGCCACCCTCTTAGCTTGTTCAAACTTAGCTTGCTGGCTATTTGTGTATGTTAAATCATCCGAGTCTGCAGTTGAAAAGTGTGAGTACATTGCTTCCACATTTAAATACTCCAGCATTTCCATTTGCTTGAGGAAATCTGGTAGCTCTTTCATCATAACGCCTAATCTACTCATACCTGTGTCTATATTAATATGAACATTAATTTTTTTATCCCAGGATTGTGCTATAGAATTAAGAGCTTTTGCAAATGGCCAACAATAAACAGTAGGTGTTAAATTATAGTGAAATAACATGTCATAATTATCAATGCCTACATAATTAAATATCAAGATGGGCACTGTAATTCCAGCTCTTCTAAGTTCTATACCTTCTGTTAATACTGAAACAGCTATCATATCAACTCCTTGAGCAACTAGAAATCTTGAAACTTCAATTGCTCCAAATCCATATGCATCTGCCTTTACAACACCTATTATTTTTGCCCCTTTTTTTAGCTTCTCTTTTAATAAATTTAAATTATATGCCATACAATCAAAATCTATCTCAACCCAGGTATGTGGTCTGTACATTTAATTATCTCCTTCATTATTAATACTATCATTAAAGAAATCTGGGTTTTTCTCTTTTTTATAGGCTTCGTATTCATGCCATAGTATTAGTAAAGTTGCTCCTATTGGCACTGATAATAATAAACCAAATAGACCTCCTAAGGCTCCACCCATCGTCAAAAATACAATTGTCCAAAACGGAGATATCCCAACCACAGAACCGAGTACTTTTGGAGTAAGGTATATGCTCTCAAGTTGTTGAATTATAAATATAATTATAAACACAGCTAAAAACTCTGGGAATCCTCCAATTAATGCAAATAAGAGAGATGGAACTGCTCCTATAATTGGTCCAACATATGGAATAATGTTCGTTATACCTATAATTAGAGCTATTAATGAAACAAAAGGAATAGAGTAGTCAGTAAAATAATTAAATAATAGCATAGCTATGAAAGATAATACCCCTACAAAAATGCATGTGATTCCTTTGCCTACTATGAACTTTTTTATTTGCTCATCTACTATCATCAAAATCCTTATAGTTTCTTTAGCTGCCCTTTTAGGAAGAATGACTTTAATAGATTCATAAAAATCATTTTCCATGCTTGGATACTCAGTTAAACCATACCATGAAACTAATAATGCTAAAATAAAGCCGAAAATACTATTTATAACTGCACCTGCTGACAAAATTGCACTTTCTAGAAAAGAAAGAAATCCTCTGGCAATTTGAGATAATGCTGTATTAAAATAGTCCAAAAACTCACTTAAGAACTCTACTGAAATGCTATAATCTTGCAAATTTAGCTCACTAAAAAAAGTGTTAATCGCCTCATTCATTTTAGGTATTGATTGAATAAATAATTCTGTAGAATGCACAATGGCAGGAGTTACAACTAGAATTAGCATTGTAATAATTACAAAAAGCAAAAGAAAACTAAGCAATACGCTAACTCTCCTATTTAGCTTAAACTTTTTAGTTAGCTTGCTTACAACAGGAGACATTAAATATATTAATACTAAAGCCCAAATAATACTTTTTATTACGACCCCCAAAGTGGCTAAAGCATTGTCCACAATAACTAATCTGATGATTAAAATAACAAAGAAAGTGTAAGCTATAACTGATTTTTTGGTAATTGAAAAGTCTGAATTAAACCCCATATTTTTTTGGCAATTGCCATCCTCCTCACTAAATGATTTTCAATAGTTTATCTGTTGTTTTAAAATGTATTTTTGCTAACTTCTTAAGACCTTCAAATCCATATTTTTCTAAAACAATTATTCCCGTTTCTTCGACATTATATGCCCCTTTAGGTAATTCTATATTGATTTTCTTACTCATTCTCTCAAGCGCAACTAGAAAGCTTGCCCTAGCAATAATGGAAGCTGCAGCAACAGCTATGTATTTATCTTCTGCCTTAGTTTCTTCCACTATCTTAATCTCGGCATTAAGCATCTTACCAATATTACTTCTGCTTGCAAACTTATCAATATATATGGTATCTACTTCATTCTTACATAATTCTTTAATATTCATAACATGTTGCTTTGCAAGTAAAACATTAAGATTCTTCTCCTGTTCATATTTTTCATTGTACTCCTTAGGCATAAGAGTGCTCACTTTTACCTCGCAAAGCTTCTTAATTTCATGAGAAATCTCAATTACTTTTTTGTTGCTAAGTTGTTTGCTATCTCTGATTCCTAAGTCATTCAACTTAGAACTATCTTTAATATACACAGCAGCTGTTACTAAAGGTCCAAAGTAATCTCCTTTACCACTTTCATCTACTCCTATTACATTTCTCTGAACTTGTTCTTCATATCCTAGAAGCTCTAAAAAGCTCCCTATATCCTTACCTTGCAATAATATTTTGCCTTTCTTATAGACTGTGATTGAGATCTCTTGAAATTTCCCTTTTTTAATTATCCAATCTTCCTTAGCTTCTTGCCATTCTATATCAAGGTTTAAAATCTTTTTAGTGAGATTCTTGTCTTTATCACAATTTTGTTCTATAGTAAAATAAGATTTCAATTATAAACTCCCCTATCAAGCTTCAATTTTTCTTGTTATTATACATACTTATATAGTAAGATTATAGTAGATATAACGAATCATTGAAACAAAAGATTATCAAACTTTTAAGAATTGTGGTGATTATTATGAAAAATTTCAAAATACTGATTGTAGATGACGAAATCGAAATTTGTGAACTTTTAAAGCTCTATCTTGAAAATGCTAATTATATCGTTGAGTTTTGCCATACTGGAGATGAGGCACTCCAGCTAACAAAAGAGTTTGATCCTGACTTAATTATTCTAGATGTTCTATTACCAGATATTAATGGAGTAGATTTATGTCCTAATCTAAGAAAGCACACAAGTGCCCCTATTATTTTCTTAAGCTGTAAAAAACAGGAACATGATAAAATTAGTGGCCTAGAAGCAGGTGGTGATGATTATATTTCTAAACCTTTCAGTCCAAGAGAACTTGTAGCAAGAATTAAAGCTAATCTAAGAAGAGAAAGTCTCTCACCTTTCATTATTCAAGAATGTGATGAACCTAATATTGAACTATCTAATATGACAATTGATAGAAATAATCATACGGTTATTATTGATGATGAAAGAATTTCTTTGTCTGTAAAAGAATTTGAACTTCTTTGCTTCCTTGCTAATTCTCCAAACAAGGTCTTTAGTGTAGAAGACATTTACCAGCAAGTATGGAGTAATGATGGCATTGGAGATATACGAACTGTAATGGTGCATGTTAGAAATCTCAGAAAGAAAATTGAAAAAAACCCAGCTAGACCAAGAAATATTATAAATATTAGAGGCGCTGGCTATATGCTGAAAACTGAGTAAAAAAAGAAAACCCCGTATTTTCACGGGGTTTTACTTATTCTAAGAATTTTCCAAAATACTCTTCCATAGTTAAATTACTCTCATATAAAGTCTGTGCTAACTCAACACCTACATATCTCAAATGCCAAGGTTCATATGAATACCCTACAATATCTTCCTTGCTATCTGGATATCTAATTATAAAGCCAAAGTCAGCTGCGTTCTCAGCTACCCAGATGCCTTCTGGTGAATCAGCAAAATCAGTCGTCAATCTATGTCTTCCAATTGACTCTCCAGATATGTCCATCGCTAAACCTGTATGGTGTTCGCTTTCTCCAGGCCTAGCACTTATTCTATTAGCTTCTCTTTCCGACCCTAATGTGTTTACATAATGAGCAAAAACACTTACTTGTAAATCATAAGATCGATAACCAGAAACTCCATAAAGAATATGTCCTTCTCTATCAGCTGCTGCAAACATTTCTTCAAGCGCTACAGCAGCTTCTGGTCTTAAATGCATTTTTTCTAGATAGCCAACATAACCCATATTAGGAGGCCATCTAACATCTGGAACAACCAAGTCATTAGGCATATCATCTCTGGTCAAAGCAAACTCTTTACTAACAATAACATCAAGTCTCTCTGAATCTTCTACTATTTTTCTTCCATCATCATCCAAATAATAATTGAGTAAAGGGTTAGAAACTACTTCTAACTCTATAGTTGCACTAATCTCTTCATAAGAGACTGTTACTTGGTAAGCTTTGTCAGCCTCTAAATCATTTCCTACCTTAAGACCAACCTCAGTTAAATATAGGTTATCAACGCCGTTTATTACTATGTCTTGATAACTTAGCTCAACTACTTCACCGTCATCATAAACAGCATGAAATGTCATTATTAATTCTTGCCCTGAATATAGTCTCATGCTAGTAGGACTTACTCTTAACTCGACTAACTCAGCTCTACTTAAAGGGCATGCAGTTAAAACCAACAATACAATAGTCAATAAAACGATTAATCTTTTCACTTAAACACCTTCCCACAAAACTTCTTTATGCTTTCTACTTATTCTAGCTTTGAATTCTTGTTTTGTACAGAAAAAATGCCTATAAACTCTTCTTAACTAGTCTTAAGCCTTGGATCTAATACATCTCTTAACCAATCACCTACTAAATTAATTCCTAGTACTGTTAACATAATGGCAATGCCAGGAAAGGCAGTAACCCACCAAGCACTAGTGATATAGCCTCTTCCATCAGCAAGCATACTTCCCCATGTAGGGATTCTTGATTCAACACCTAAGCCTAAGAAAGTTAATGATGCTTCTGCGATTATCATATTTGCAACTCTTAAAGTTCCTACAACCACAATAGTGGGAAAGACATTTGGTAATATATGACCAAAGATAATCTTCCCATTCTTTTGCCCAAGTGCTTTAGCTGCTTTTACATACTCAAGCTCTCTTAATAAAAGCACCTCTCCTCTTACTAATCTACTATACATCACCCAGCCAGTAATACTTAATACTAGTATTACATTTCTTAATCCAGGTCCTAAAACAGACATGATTGCTAATGCAAGTAAAATAAATGGAAATGCAAGTTGAACTTCTGTTAGTCTCATTAAGAAACTATCTAGAAAACCTCTATAATATCCCCCAAGTAACCCAAGGACAGTTCCAAATATCCCTGATAGCAAAACAGTTATTATTCCAACCAATAATGATATTCTCGTACCATATATGATTCTACTTAAAATATCTCTTCCTAAATGATCAGTGCCTAGTAAGTGCTCACTACTACCTTCATCATCCCAAGATGGTGGCAAGAGCCGCTTATTCAAATCTGACTCATTTGGATCGTAAGGAGAAAAGACTGGTGCTAATATCGCACTAACCACTACTATTAAAATAATGATAGCACCAGCCAAAGCTGTCTTTCTCTTAATCAGCATTTTGAGAGTTTTGTTCTTCATAATTCACACCTACTCATATCTTATTCTTGGATCTAAGACTGTATATATAACATCAGTAAAAATGTTTATAAATACAATACTTACAGCAAGGATAAACACACCCGCTTGTACTATTGCAATATCTCTATTTTGGATAGCTTGCAACATAAACCTACCCACTCCTGGCCAAGCAAAAATTGTTTCTGTGATTACCGCCCCACCCAAAAGTGTGCCCAACTGTAGAGCTAAAATTGTAATAACTGGCAATACAGCATTTCTCAAGGCATGTTTTAAGACAATCCATTTATGCCTAACACCTTTTGCTCTAGCTGTTTTTATATAATCTTGTTGCATGATTTCTATCATCCTTGATCGAAGCATTCTTGCAATAGTAGCAGCAGTATATGCACCAACTGTAAATGCTGGTAGTAAAAGATGCTGCCATGTTCCTCTTCCTGTAATTGGCAATAAACGATACTTCACTCCTGCAACATATAGCAACATTAAGCCTAACCAAAACACCGGCATTGATTGCCCAATAAGTGCTAGTATTGAGCCTATATAGTCAATAATCGTGTTAGAAAACACTGCCGTAACTAATCCTAGTGGGACTGCTATTGCCAAGGCAATCAAAACACTAGCTAAGGTTAGCTCAATTGTTGCAGGCATTCTTTCAATTATTAAGCCCATAGCAGGTTGATTATGATGTAGAGAATTTCCAAAATCTCCTCTCACAGCTCCTGATAAAAACCTAAAGTATTGAATGTATAAAGGATCATTAAATCCTAAGCTCTCCCTCATTGCTTCAGCTACCTCCGGTGCTGTGTCCATTGGAAGAAGTAATGCTATAGGGTCTCCAGATAAATACATTAACATGAATACAATCAAGGAAACTCCAAATAAAACAATTAATGCATTACGTAGTTTGCGCAGCAAAGATTTCGACATTTTTTCTTCCTCCTATCTTGTCAGAATAATGACAAGCTACTTGATGGTCGTTATCAATTTGTTCAAGGTTTGGCCTGCTATCTACACACAAGTCTGTAGCCATATGACATCTTGTCCTAAAGCCACATCCTGTTGGTGGAGAAATAGGATTAGGCATTTCTCCTGAAAGAATAATTTCTTCTCGTTTAGCTAGCGGATCAGCTACAGGAACAGCTGATAATAAAGCTTTTGTATATGGGTGCTTAGGTTTTAGGAATATATCTTCAGTACTTGCTATTTCTACAATTTTCCCTAAATACATTACAGCTAATCGATCACATATTTGCCTAACTACACCTAAATCATGTGCTATAAATAAATAAGAGAGGCCAAACTCTTCTTTCAAATCATTTAATAGATTTATAATCTGTGCTTGTACAGATACATCTAGTGCAGAAACTGGTTCATCACAAACAATAAATTTTGGATTTACTGCTAACGCTCTTGCAATTCCAATCCTTTGTCTTTGACCACCACTGAACTCATGAGGAAACCTATTTTTACTTTCTGAAGGGAGACCAACAATATCTAAAAGCTCATCGATCCTTCGCTGCTTATCTTTTCCTTTAGCAATCTTATGAATCTCTAGTGCTTCACCAATAGTTTTCCCAATCTTCCATCTAGGATTAAGAGAAGCAAAAGGGTCTTGAAAAACAATTTGCATATCTTTTCTATGTTTTTGCATTTCTCGTTGTTTAATTTTTGTGATATTTTTCCCATTAAACAATATCTCTCCGCTTGTTGGCTCAAGTAGCCTTAATATAGCCATTCCAGTTGTTGATTTTCCACTACCTGACTCACCAACAAGCCCTAATGTCTCTTTTTCATTTACAAAAAAATCTATGTTATCAATTGCCTTGACATAAGCAGTCTTATTTAAGCCAATTTTTACGGGGAAATACTTTTTCAGTCCCTTTACTTCTAGTATTCTCACTTTGTAACCTCCTTGATAAGACTACTTGCATAAAAACAAGCTACTTCTTGATTTCCTATTTTTTCTAGCATTGGTTCTTCTACTACACATTTTTGACTTGCAAACTCGCATCTTGGAGAAAACCGACAACCCTTAGGCATATTTTCTAAAGTAGGCACTGTGCCTCTAATTTGAACTAAACGTCCCATTCTCTTTTTTACATCCGGTACAGACTTAATTAATCCTTTTGTATAAGGGTGCTTAGGGTTGTAGTAGATATTTACAACCGAACCCATTTCAACTATTTTCCCACTATACATAACAGCTACTTTATCAGCTACTTCAGCAACGACACCTAAATCATGTGTAATAAATAAAACTGCTGTATTAAGATCTTTTTGAAGCTTTTTAATTAGCCTCAAAATTTGTGCTTGAATTGTTACATCTAAAGCAGTAGTAGGTTCATCAGCAATTAAAAGCTTCGGATTACATGAAAGTGCCATAGCAATCATAGCTCTTTGTCTCATCCCACCACTCATTTGGTGAGGATATTGTTTGGCTCTGGTGGCGGGATTTGAAATTCCCACTTGATCCATTACTTGTACTGCTTGAGCTAATGCCTCTTTCTTTGCTAGACTACTATGAATTCTAATTGCTTCTGCTATTTGCTCACCAACCCTAAATACAGGATTGAGGGATGTCATCGGTTCTTGAAAAATCATAGCAATCTCTTTACCTCTGATCCTTGCCATTTTTTTTTCATTCAACCTAGCAAAATCTAGGCCATCTAATATGATTTCACCATCAACAATTTTTCCTGGCTTTGAAATTAACTTCATCATAGCATGTGCAGTTGTGCTTTTTCCACAACCAGACTCTCCTACAATTGCTAGAGTTTCACCTTGTTCTATCTCAAATGAAACCTCTTTTATAGCCTCTATAGTTCCAGCATCTACTTCATAATTTACTGATAAATTGTTTACCTTTAATAATGTCATTTTTTCACCACTTTAGATATATTTTCGCTGGACATTACGCCCTGTTTTTATTCATTCCAGTCAATATTAAAAACTCTTATTATTTCATCAGGCCTAGGACTCCAAGATATTCTTTGACTTAAACCATATAGGTCTACTTGCTGATATAAAGGAACAAACGCAGCTTGCTCATGAATTATCTCTATTACCTGATGATAAAGACTTTCTCTAGCTTGATCATCCATTGTTCTTTTTGACTCATTTAGCAACTCATCTAACACAGGATTGTAATTGCTATCTTGGTAATATGCTGTTATTAAATTAGTGTTTAACCAAAAATCTAAAGTTGAGCCCGCATCAAATGTTGAGCTTCCCCAACCTATTAACCATACATCATGCTTTTGTTGGCCCTGCAAAGTATTTGTTGCATAACTTCCCCATTCTTCAAAAGATAGATTCACATCAAACCCTACACTTCCTAATTGGGCAGCAATTGCTTCTGCGACTTCTTTGTCCATTGGATATCTTCCTGAAGGAGATCCCATATTAATCACTATGCCTTCTGCTATTCCTGCATCAGACAACAATTCTTGAGCTCTTTCTAGATTAAAACCATATGGTTCTAAGTTACTATCAAAACCAAGGTCAAAATTAGCTACAGGTTGAGCAGTCGGAGTTGCTCTTCCAGAAAAGATATTATTTACAATTGAATCAACATCTATTGCATAATTTATAGCTTGCCTAACTTTTACATCACTTACAAGTTGATTTTTTGTTGTGAAGACCAGCATAATAAATCTGGTACTATTTGTTTGTCCGACACTTAAGCTTGCATCATTTTCTACTTCACTTACTTGATGAGGCGGTAGATTGACAATTATATCTGCTTCACCAGCCTGTAAAGCCATAACTCTTGCAGCTGACTCTGGAACTGGTTTAAAAATTACTTTTTTAACACTAGGAGAACCTTTCCAGTAGTCTTCATTCGCCACTAATGTAACGTGCTCATCTTTAACCCATCTTTCAAACTTATATGGCCCTGTACCTATAGGCTCGCTAGCAAATGTTTCTTGTCCAACCTCTTCAATATAATGCTTAGGAACAACTCGTAATGCTGCCAATCTCACGAGTAAAAGTGGATAAGGTTCTGCTGTTTTTATTATCAGCTCAAAATCGTCCTCTATAACAACCTCACTTATTGCACTGTAATTACCTATTTGTGAGCTATTATTTTCAGGGTTTTGAATCCTTTCTATAGTAAATTTCACGTCGTTGGCAGTAAACTGCACACCGTCATGAAAAAAAACATCATCTCTTAAATAAAACTTCCACGTAGTCTCATCTTGCATTTCCCAGCTACTTGCTAAAGATTCTACTATGTTCATCGAATCGTCTTGGTCTAATAATGAATCAAACATTTGCCTGTCAACATTTGCTGTTGGTGTTTCTGAATGCATATTTGGATCCATCGTTGTTGGGTCAACACCTTGCAAAACAGTCAACACTTTCTCTGTATCATCTCCATTATTGTCACCTTCTGTTGCAGCTTGGCATCCTGTAAAAATTAATACTACTACTAACATTAAAATAACTAATCTATTCCTATTAAAAAGAGTTCTGGTCATGAAAAATTCCTCCTATTATTTTTTGATTTTGAGTTCTACTAGTTTCGAAAGTTGATACCAGAGCTTTAATACCCTGGAAAAAAGACAATAACATTAAGTCAGATAATGCAAGGCCACTTTCCATGACCATCACCCCCTTTATACAATTTATTAATTTAAACAAAAAACTCCGCCTCAGCTAAGAGACGGAGTATTATCCGTGGTACCACTCTTGTTCTAAAGTTTCCTTTAGCACTTAGTCAGACACAAGCATGTCCGCTTCTCTATAACGGGAGAAATCCGTTTACCTTACTTATTTCAGGTTCAAAGCTCAAAGGGGATATAATTTTCTATTCATGTACTGGCTCACACCAACCACCAGCTCTCTGAAACATTTATAGAGAATTCATTGTCCTTGTCATCGCTTAATTTATTTTGCTTAAATTTAATAAGCACTATATCATGACGAGCTACCTTCGTCAAGCTTTTTTTTCTTTACTCTAATAAAAAATACTCCATCTCAATAAAGAGACGGAGTATTTATCCGCGGTACCACTCTTGTTCTAAAGCTATGCTTTAGCACTTTACTAGACTCTAGGTGCAAAAGGAGTTTTGTCGCAGTAATAAAAAAATCCGTCTCAATTAAGAGACGGATAATATCCGCGGTACCACTCTAATTCCGATTTAATCGGCACTTTTCCAGCTAAAGTCTGCTCCCTTATAACGGAGGGAATCCGCTCACCTTACTATTTTTCAGGCTTGTGCTCAAGAGTGAGTTCATTCTTTCATCTGTACTACTTTCCACCAACCAGTAGCTCTCTATAACACTTGAAAGAAATACTATTCTCCGTCACTGCAATTATTCTTGCTTAAATTTAATAAGCAATATACCATGACGCGGTACCTGCGTCAAGATTTTTTTCAAAAAATAATAGTTTTTATTCATTCCAGCTAATTTCTGCAACTTTAATTACCTCGTCACTCCTTGGCTTCCAATTAATTCTATTACTACTACCATAAATATCCTTTTGCTGATAAAGGTTTACAAAGGGAATATCATTTTGAATTTCTTCTAGTATTTTATGATATATTTCTTCTCTTATAGTATTATCTAAAGTGCTAAGTCCTTGATCTATCAAATTGTCAATATATTCATTTCTGGACTCACTTAACCTGTATTGTGACATGTTCTGACTTGTGTGAAGCCATTGTTTAAGAGTAGTTCCTGCATCAAAAGTAGCACTTCCCCATCCAATGAGCCAAATATCAGCATCAATTTGCCCAGATATTATACTTCCTACATAGGCACCCCATTCAATAAACTGTAAATCTACTTCTAAACCTACATAACTTAGGTCTGCTTGAATAGCTTCTGCAACCTCTTTGTCCATGGAATACCTTCCCGAAGGAGCATGCATAACAATTGTCTCATTCACTGCCCCTACTTTAGTTAGTAGTTCAATTGCTCTTTCTGGATCATAACCAAGTGGTTCTATATTAGGGTTATAACCTAAGTCAAAATTGCATACTGGCTGAGTACTAAGTATTGCATTATCTCCTAATATATTACTTATTATTGATTCTGTATTTATAGCTAAATTAATTGCTTCTCTCACTCTTACATCATTGACTAAATCTCTTTTTATGGTTTGTGCAAGCATTATAAATCTTGTACTATCAACACTTCTTGTTGAAATGTTATCTGCTGAATTAATCTCATCAATTTGGTGAGGTGGCACATTTGTTATAATATCTGCTTGATTTGCTTGTAATGCCATTACTCTTGCAGAGGACTCTGGTACTGGTTTAAACAAAACTTTTGCTATGTCTGTTTTCCCTTTCCAATAGTTGTCATTTCTAACTAATACTATTTCTTCATCTCTAACCCATGACTCTAACTTATATGGTCCGCTTCCTATAGGATTTATGCTAAACTCTTGATTACCTACCTCTTCAATATAGTGCTTTGGGACAACTCTTAACTCAGCTAACCTGCTTAGTATTACTGGGTTAGGATACTTAGTTTCTATTATTACCTGATAATCTGATATTTCTTCAACGCTATTAATGCTGTCATAATAGCCTCTTCTAGGACTGTTCATTTCTGGGTCTAGAATTCTTTCAATCGAGTACTTAACATCTTTTGCTGTAAGACTTACACCATCGTGAAAAAAAACTTCTTCTTCAATAGTTATTAGCCATCTTGTCTCACTTAAGTTCTCATAACTTTTTGCAATATTATTTACTATTTCCATGGAACTATTTCTAGATAGTAAAGTGTCAAATATTTGATACTCTACATTGCCTGTTGGTGTATCTGTGTGCATAATTGGATCTAAGGTTGTTGCATCTACACCTTGTAAAACTACTAGTGTTTTTTCTACTACATTGTCATGACTGCATGCTATTAAGATTAAAGTTGAAATTAGCAATATCATAATAAATTTTTTCATTGAATTTTCCTCCTAAATTTTTCTCTCTAATTGACTTGATAAAAAAAGGAAGTTCCATTCACATCACTCCTCGCTATTAAGGCTAAAACAATAACCCCGTCTCTCATATGAGAGACGGGGTTAGCCGCGGTACCACTCTCTTTCCTAAAATAATTTAGGCAACTGAGAAAATATCTATATCGATAGGTCTTAGTGGCCTTATTAAAAAAGCCCCGTCTCAATTAAGAGACGGAGCTCATAGTCCGTGGTACCACTCTTGTTCCCAATTCTTGGGCAACTCTATCAGATACATAATATCTTCTTCCTTGATATCGGTGGAAATCCGCTTACCCTACTTAATTTCAGGTTCGTGCTCGGAGAGGAATTCACTAGAACATTTCGACGCTGGCTTTCACCTTCCCAGCTCGCTTTAGTCTTAACCCACTAGTTACTATTTCTCGTCATTGCTTTAGCTCTTTATAATATTGCTAAGGAATATATCATGCTTGAGGCACCATTGTCAAGCATTCCTTAAATATTTATTTCCATGAAGTCGTGAAAATATCTATTATTTCATCCCCTCTCGGTGTAAAGTTTACTCTGCTGCTAACTCCATATAGGTCATTTTGCTGATATAAGTTTATAAAAGCTACGTCTTTTACTACTTGCTCGATAATTTGCTCATAGAGTTGCTCTCTTAAGTTATCATCTACTGTTATTAAAGCTTCTTCTAATAAAGCATCTACCTTATTGTTTGTTTCTTCATCTACTCTGTAGTAAGCTGTTGGATTATTAGTATGTAACCATTGCAATAAAGTTGTCCCGGCATCAAAAGTAGCACTTCCCCAGCCAATTAACCATAAATCTGCATCCATAGTTCCGTTAATAATCTTAGATACATAAGTATTAAAATCTTCAAACACCAAGTTCACTCTTACTCCGAGTGCTTCAATTTGTGCTGCAGCTGCTTCTGCCACTTCCTTGTCCATTGCATATCTTCCCGAAGGTGACTTAAGAGTTATTTCTAAATCATTTGCTCCCGCGTCTACTAGTAAGCTTTGTGCCTTCTCTAAATCATGCCCTCTATTAGTGATGTTTGAGTTATGACCTATATCAAAAACACTAATAATTTGATTAGAAACAGTGGCTTTTCCTGAGAAAATATTCTGCACAATACTTTCATTATCTACAGCCAGCTCTAAGGCTCTTCTTACTCTAACATCACTGACAGCTTCGTTTTCTGTTGTGAATGCAAGAAAGATTACTCTTGTAGAAGCAACCTCTGCTACACTTCCAACAGCTTCTATCTGCTCAATATTGTGTGGTGGTAAATTGGTTATTATGTCTGCTTCACCTGCTTGCAAAGCCATAGTTCTTGCTGCAGCTTCTGGTACAGGCTTAAAAGTCACTTTCTCAATTTCTGGAGCTCCTAAAAAATATTCTTCATTAGCAACTAGTTCTATTCGCTCATCTTTTACCCATGATTTGAATCTAAATGGACCACTTCCAATAGGCTCACTGGCAAATTTACTATTACCAACATTTTCTACATAATCTTTTGGAACTACTTCTAATGCTACAAGTCTACTTAGTAGAACTGGCGAAGGCTCCTTGGTAATGATTTTAAAACTATGTTCATCAATTATACTCACTTCATCAATAAAGTCGTAATGACTAATTCTAGGACTTTGAGTGCTTGGGTCTACTATCCTCTCTATTGAGAATTTTATATCTTCTGTTGTCAGTGCGCTTCCATCATGAAATTTGATATTTTCATGGATGGAAAACTCCCAACTAAGCTCATCTATCATATGCCATGATTTAGCTATGCCTTCTACGATATTCATTTCTACATCTCTTTTTAGTACTGTGTCAAAAATTTGATGACCAACATTTCCACTAGGTGTATCTGAATGCATTGCAGGATCAAGAGTAGTTGCATCAGTTCCTTGCAATACTATTAACTCTCTAGAATTTTCAACTACTTCTTCTTGATTACATCCAAATAAAGACACACTTAAAACAAGTATCAAAACAGTTATTAAAACCTTAGTTAATTTTTTCATTATGATCTCCTTTTTTCTTTCTAATTAGTAGTTTTCAATCAATAATAATATCCTTCTTCCATTACTACTCACTCCTTTTAAATATAAAAAAACCTCCATCTCTTCAGAGACGGAGGTTCCGCGGTACCACCCTGATTCTGAGCTTTCACTCAACACTTGATGAAAAAAGTGCATTCAAAAAATATACAAATAATACTGCAAATAAATAAAGTCCGCCTCATTTAAGAGACGGACAGATAATCCGCGGTACCACTCTTTTTCCAATTTCTTGGCTGCTTTTTGAATAGACTCCATTCATACCTTGATAACGGAGGCAAACCCGTTAGCCCTACTTTTTATTCAGACTAAAGCTCAAGGGTGTATTCATAATAAGCAGGGAGCGCCAGCTTCCACCAACCCTGGCTCTCTATAGCTATGCAAATTATTACTCTTCCCTATCAACGCTACATTCTTTATTATCTTAAAGTTGCTTAATAATATACAACAGATATTTGAAGCTGTCAAGATATTATTCGTGTTTAATGTAAAAATCTTTTCCACAGATTATGTTGAAAAACTGTTAGGGTTCTGTTGACTTAATCTTATAAAACTATGGTATTAGGGATATTTACTCACTATTCCGAACACTTCATCGCTTTAACTTAATCGAGACTGCCTTTATACTATATGTTTTTCTTTGTATTAGCAACAATTTAGATATATTTTCTTATTCTTTACCTAACTTATAATATTCAGACAATTGCTAATTATTCGCTTTTTTAGTTTCTTAAATGTGGATAAAGCCTATCTTATACACAGAGTTCTCCACAGTTTTCCACATATATTTCCATAATCAACACTTATTTATTTCCATTTTATTCTTTTTCTCTTAAATAATGTGCGTAACCTATCTCTCTTAAATAGTTTTGAAGAGCTAAGTTTCTACCAAATTCAGCTGATGCCAAGGCTTGCTCTAAGCTTGCTAGTTGCTCTTGTGCCTGTAATAAATTAGCCATTGGACTACCGGAGTTTGAACTAAACCCAAGTTCATAAGCAACTTCAGCTATTTCTAATTGTTTCTTTATTATTTCTAGATTTTCAAGTGATAACTCGTATGCATATTCAGCATTTTGCCAATCTAAATAGGATTTATGAATTGTACTTTTAGCTGTATACCAGATGTTTTCATACTCTATTTCTTTGAGCTCATAATAAGCTAATGACTCTTGATACTCTTTTGTCGTATCTCTATGTTTTTTGTCTACATACTCAATATTCTTTTCTGCAAGTTCTAGGTCTTGTCTTGCTGTAAACATATCTGTTCTGTGAAAATAAGCTATTTCAAAAGCGTCTTCTAATGAAAAATCTAACTCTTGGTATTCAGGCTCAATAAGTTTTACTTCTGTATGATACGGAAGTCCCAATGCTTGGTTTAAATCAATTAGTGCCTTATTCCTCTCTATTTCAGCACCTCTAAGAGATATTTTTGAACCATTGTATTGAAGCATAACTAGTTGCAAATCTGAACTAGACATTAACCCTTGTGAGTAGGTATGGTATGCATTCTGGTACTGCTCTTTTGCTCTTAAATAGGCTTTCTCTTGAACTTCAAGTGTTTTATTTGCTTGAACTAAACCATAAAAAGAGCTTTCAGCCAGTAGCTTGAACCCTTCTGTTACATCAATGTCTGACCTTATCAATAATTGTGCTGCTTGATTAGTTTTAGTCCTAATTATATTTACTGCGTCCTCCATATCCAGGCGCCTTGTAGCTTGTAAACCAAGAATGGATGCAGCCATTGAATTTGCCTGTCTAACAGCCTCATTTGTTCCTAAATGTATCTCAAAGAATGCCTCTCCTGCTTGAGACTTGGCATCTTCCATCGCTTCAATTAATACTTCAGGAGGAAGCGCTCTGGCTGGCTCTGTTTCTAATTCTTGCGGCAGTTCATCTCTTATTTCGGGGGGTATTAGTGAGTAAAAACCACTCCCACTAAACTCATTATTTATGCCCGTAAGAAACTGCTTACTAATTCTTCTTTCCATTAAATGATCATAGTGCGTGTCAATTATATCTACTTCATACACTTCATTGTCAACTTCGATAGTTGTAGTATAGTCTAAACTTTTGACATAGTCTATTTCGCGTTGAATATCTATAACATTAGAAGATAGTTGATCTGCAAAACTTCGCATATCTCTCTCTAATCTTCTTAACTCTGCATTAGCATCTCCAGCAATATCTAGTTGAATATCTTGCAAATTCATCTGTTTCTCCGCTACTCTTTTATCAAGATTATTTTCTAGTACCAACCGTACTGTATCCCTCAAGGATAATTCTAGTACTTCACTAGCTGCTTCTTCTAGATCTTCATTTTCTTGATATAAGCTATCTAGGTCTTCTTCAGAAATAGCAATAATTCCACTAAAAAGCATGCTAAAGACTATTAGAATACTTATTATTTTACTTTTCATGATACTCCTCCAAAAATTTATATATTAAATAAGATAGGCTAGTAGCCTATCTCTATCTTCTTGCCCCCGAAACTCTTCTTAATATCATTAAGGCATCATTTGCATCAACTATTCCATTATTTGTTACATCTGCAATTAAAAATTGTTTTTGCGTAAACCTACTTAAAGTAATAGGATCTAATAAAGAAACAACATCTGTCATGTCAACTACGTTATCAAGATTTACATCTCCTTGATGAATCTGTGGCTCTCTAGGAGTTTCCTCAGGTAAAGAGGGCTGTTCGTCAGGATCATCTGGTTGTGTTGGATCATCAGTGGGTGGTTGAGGTGTAATTGGCTCTTCGGTTCTATGTAAAGTTTTAATATTCACAGTTGTACTAATACTTGGTCCTATATTAAGAGTAATCCTAGCGTCACCTATATCATAAACATCTATTTCTAGCTCATTATTGACCAAATTGAAAGCTGCTTGTCCCCTTAGATTACCACTAGCATTAGTTTGCATCATATATGGATAAGTTGTTTCAACAACTCCAACTCTAGTGTTACCACTATAAAAACTAAGCGGGATTTTTATTGTTCTTACTGTCCCTGGTTCTACATAAGCTGTCACAGATGATTGTGCAAGAGCAATCCTATTGAATGGCAAAGAATCTCTAGCAGCTACAATTGTATAGTTTTGCTGCTCTCTTAAAAGGGAGTCTACCCTAATATATACTGTTTGACCTGCTTCAAGATAAGTTGCTATAAAGAATCCATTGCCACTAGATAACTTCGTACCTCCATATAAAAACTGTAAGTTAGAATTGTATAAGTGGCCTCTTATTTGAGAATCAGCTCTTCCTCTAAAAGCGTAATAACCTGCTTCTTGTGCAGTAAAAGCATAGGTATCAATCATATACTCTTCACTCAATACCCCTGATTCTTGCTGGTTCAATGACAGCTTTATAGCTTCTCTAAACAAGTTTGCTTGATTGCTATTAGCAGTACTTATATTAAGAACTAATATTGAGAGTAATATTATAGCAGCACCTATCTTCTTCATTAGGAATCCCCTTATAAATCTTCGCAGCAGCTACATTTAAACATATAGCCAACACCACGTTTGGTATGTATATATTTTGGATTAGTAACATCATCATCATCTAATGCTTTTCTTAGATTTCTTATATGAGCCATAACTGTACTATCATTCTCACTAACTGGATTATTCCAAACCTTTTGATATATCTCTTTCTTTGATTGGTATGATTCTTGATTTTTAATCAAAAACACTAGCAGCTTTATTGTTAATTCGCTTACATCTCTCTCTTCCTCATTAACAAAAATCTTCAAGTCATTCATATCAACCCTTAAGTCACCACAGATATATATGCCATTTTCTTGTCTATGACATATACTTTTAACATGTTTCCTCAGTTGTTCTTCAATAATAAACATTAACTCATCTATGTTTTTGATTTCTATCTGATCTTTTGCTTTTTTCACAACCTCTAAAGCAATTCCTTTTTGCTTGTCTTCAGGTGTCAATATCATAACTATAGTATCCTTGAATTCCTTTACTCTAGCAGAAAAATCAATGATATCGCAATCCCCTAAAGTCATATCTATAATAACTAGATCATGCTGATACTCTTCATACATGGCAAGTCCTTTGTCTTTTCTGTCAATTGAATCTACTCTTAAACCTTCTGCTTCTAAGTACATCCTGAGTGTATCAGTTACAGCTAAATCATCACTCAAAATCAGCACCCTATTCGTAATCATTTTTTTCCTCCCTTTATGCACATATTTAAAAGCCTGTTCGCTTTTTATCAGTATTAGCTTATTTTAGCTTATCCACATCATCCACAATCCTTTGTATAACATATTGTATACATATTCAAGTAAGAAATCTATATCTTTTATTAATTTCATTGTATTTATAACGATTTTTAGTCCATCTTTAGTGAGATAAAACACAAATATATAGGTTATTTGTCTTCTATTATTAATCTCTCCACAGCATCAAGAGCTTTTCCAAAAAGTTATCCACAATTTGTGCATAACTTGTTGACAAACAGTTGTGCGTAGGAACGGTTGTACGCACGAACAAAGAGTATCTTTTATATCAAATTTGAAATTTTTATTTGATTTGCAACTTGCTTTTCATATACATTAACATATGTAAAGCCTAAATTTCTAAGCACTAATAAAGCTTCTTCTAGTCCTTTTCCGAGTTGATTTACATTATGAGAATCTGAGCCAAGTGTAAGCATCTCTCCTCCAATATCTTTATACATTTTAATGAAGTCTATACTTGGGTTATTATCACCCAGTCCATACTTAAATCCTGCTGTATTTATTTCTAAAGAAATCTCTTTCTCTATCATCAACTTGTAAATAACTTCTATCTGTTCATAATGGTCCACTAAATTAAAGCTTCTAAACTTTTCATTATATCTCTTTGGGACATCAAAATGACCAATTGAATTAATTCCATTAATTTTATCAATGCAGTAATGCATCTCTTTAAAGTATCTCTCCCATAGTTCATTGGTAGAATATACTAAAATGTTCTCTCCAGTCAAATCTTTCTTTGCTACATTGTGGACAGATCCTAAGACAAAGTCAAACTGATTTCGCTGAATTACTACTTGTGCTTTGGTAATCATGTGGGGCTGTAACCCCAGCTCAATACCAGCCAAAATCTTTATCTCATGCTGATATTTCTTCTTTAACTCTTCAATTTTTGGTAAATATACTTTTGGCTCAAATTCAAACTTCATTTCTATGTCAAATGAAGGCTCAAAATCGTAGTCCATATGGTCTGTAAAACATATCTCTTTTAAATTAAGTTCTATGGCTTTCTCTATAATTGAACTCATCGATGCATTTGCATCAGGAGAAAATGTACTATGTATGTGATAATCTAACATTATTCACTCATCCTTTATCTAACCTAACATCCAGTGTCCACCATCAACACTAATTGTTTGCCCTGTAATCCATTTTGCATAGTCTGATGCAAAGAATATCGTTGTATATGCTATATCTTCTGGTTCACCCAACCTTCGAAGAGCTAAAGACTCTATTACTCTTGCTTGTCCTTCTTTCCCCATAGCTTGCCATTGCTTCTCACTGTTTGGGTTTGATCTAATAAATCCTGGAGCTATACAATTAACTCTAATATTGTACTCTCCAAGCTCTCTAGCACTTTGCCTAGTAAACCCAATTAGACCAGCTTTAGCACTTGCATAGGCTTGAATGCCAGTAAGACTGTAAGAACGTCCTGCCCCTGATGATATATTTACAATAGCTCCTTTTTCTTTCTCTTTCATATATGAAGCTACTGCTCTTGTAAAGTTAAATGCTCCATCTAAATTTATAGCAAATATATTTCGCCATTCAGCATCACTTACCTTTTCAATTGGTTTTGCTGTTTGACCAGCAACTCCACCTGCATTATTAACCAAAATATCTATTTTTCCATGTCTACTTATAATTTCATCTACTAAAGTATTAACTGCCAGGGAGTCTGTCACATCGATATTCTCTATATGGCAGTGTTCACTATTAATAAATATAGTCTCTTCTTTTAATCTCTCAAATAAAATATCGCAAGCATATACAATAGCACCTGCTTTTAGCATTTCAACTACAATGCTTTTGCCTATTCCATGTGCTGCTCCTGTAACAACAGCTATCTTATTATCTAACACAGTAAAACCTCCATTCCATAAAACATTGTAACACTTTTAACATCAAATATACTAGGACTATATATCTTTTTAATTATAAGTTTATATTTTATTTGCTTTATATTTATGTAATAAAGGATTATTACTATTTTTGTAGAATACTTTTTGCAAACTCAAAAGGAGATTTTTAATGAAAGACAAAAACATATCAATTGAAACAATGCTTTCTCATTATGCTGAGGATAGAGATAGTTATTATGGGGCAGTAGTTTCACCTATTTATCAGACCTCTCTATTTACTTTTGATTCAATGAAGTCCATCTCTGAAGCTTTTGACGATGAGCAAGCGAGTTATTTATATACCAGAGGCAATAATCCTACAGCAAAAATCGCAGAAGACAAAATTGCTTATATGGAAAATGCTGAAAGTGCTAAACTGTTCTCATCTGGTATGGGTGCAATTTCTTCTGCTATTCTCTCTTGCGTTAAAGCTGGAGAGCATATTGTTGCTATTGAAACTGTTTATGGACCAACAATCAGTTTGCTTAGTGAGTACCTAAGCAAAAGACTTAATATCAAAACTACATTTGTGAAAGCAGATGAGAAGGAAATTATAAATGCTGTACAAGAAAATACTACTTTAATATACTTAGAAAGCCCCACTAGTTTAGTGTTTGAGATTATTGATTTAAAATGCATTGCAGATTTTGCAAAAAGTAAAGGAATTAAGACCATTATTGATAATAGCTGGGCAACTCCAATCTACCAAAAACCCTTAGATTACGGAATAGATATTGTTGTTCATTCTG
Source organism: Clostridia bacterium (assembly GCA_003557085.1). Classification (GTDB taxonomy): domain Bacteria; phylum Bacillota; class UBA994; order PWPR01; family PWPR01; genus PWPR01. Next base: position 32,452 of record PWPR01000188.1, read on the forward strand.
TAAGCAAGTATCTAGCTGGTCATTCAGACCTTGTAGCTGGAGTTGTTGCTTCTAATACAGAAACAATCATGAGAATTTTGAAGTACGAACATGCACTATTTGGTGCAAAGATAGCACCAATTGAAGCATGGTTGATATTAAGAGGATTAAGAACATTACCTATAAGGTTACGTCAGCATAGTGAGTCAGCAATGAAAATAGCAAGGTTTTTAGAAAATCACAAAAAGTACGTAAAGTTAATTACCCAGGACTTACCTCACATGAAAAGCATGAACTTGCTAAAAAGCAAATGACTGGGTTTAGTGGATTGTTAAGTTTTGAGCTTGAAGATGATTTAGTAAAAGCTCATAGGTTTGTCGATAATTTGAAATACTTCAATATCGGTGTTAGTTGGGGTGGATTTGAAAGCTTAGTACTAAACCTGGCAAGAGATGGGAAGAATGAAGCTATTCCTAAAGGTTTAATTAGAATATCTGTTGGTTTAGAACACGTTGATGATTTAATATCTGACTTAGATCAAGCTCTAAGTCTAATATAAAAAAGCCTCAGTCAATTGAACTGAGGCCTTTACTACTTATATGCGTCTTCTACGTAATATCTTCCAGGTTCTTTGCCTTTTAAAAATCTTGCTAAACGAAGAGCTCCTGAAGCAAATAAGTCTTGAGAAACTGCTCGATGTTTAATTTCAATAACTTCATCTTTACCTGCAAACATCACTGTATGATCACCAACAATAGAGCCTCCTCTTATTGAGTGTACCCCTATTTCACCAACTTTTCTCTTTCCTGTTTTGGGATTTCTGCCAAAGCGAATAGAATCTTTATCTTCATCAGTCTGAAGAAGCTTCAGCAGTTCTTCTGCTGTTCCACTTGGACTGTCAGTCTTCCTATTATGGTGAGCTTCAATTACTTCATAATCCCATTCTGCAATCTTCTCTACTGCTAAACTCACCAGTAGTTTCAAGACAGCTATTCCAATACTTGTATTTCCTGCTTGCATAATCGCTATGTTCTTTGATGCCTGCTCAATTTTTTTGAAGTCCTCAGAACTATATCCAGTTGTACATAATAAAACAGCGGTCTTATTCTCTTGAGCAAAAGTCAAAATCTCCTCAAGGTTTGAAGGGTTTGAGAAGTCAATAATCACATCTGCATTTATTATCAACCCCTAAAGACTAGCAAGGTATTCCTCTGAAAAAGGGTCTACTTTTGCTATGGCCATAATTGAAGGATCACTTTCTATTAAATTGATCATCTTCTTGCCCATGACACCTTTAGCTCCATAAACTATAACTCGCATTTAATACCAGCTCCTAAATAATATTCAGTTTCTCTAGTTCTTGCTTAATAATAGTTGTACTTTCCGGTCTGACCTCTATAAGTGGCAATCTCATAGTTCCTTTGATTCTTCCCATTAACTCTAGTGCTTTTTTTACTGGCATAGGATTGTTCTCTATAAAGAGTGCCTTTACTAAGCCATTTATACTGAGTTGCATTTCTAATGCTTTCTTAATATCTCCGTTAAGATAATGATGCACTAAGCTAGATGTTTCTTTTGGCAGTACATTAGCAACAACAGACACCACACCTATGCCTCCTAAAGATAGAACTGGCACAATATGGTCATCATTTCCTGAATAAATATAAAAATCATCAGGAACCAATCTTGCTATTTCAGCTATTTGTGAGATGTCACCACTAGCTTCTTTGATAGCAACAATATTATCTATCTTAGCTAACCTTGCCACAGTTTGGGCTTCCATATTACAACTTGTTCTTCCAGGAACATTGTACATCATAATTGGTAATTTTGTGCAATTGGCTATTTCTGAGAAATGTGCCAAAAGTCCTTCCTGAGTTGCTCTATTATAATATGGAGTAACTACTAATAGCCCATCTCCACTAACATCTTCAACATACTTACTTAAGTTTACTGCTTTAGAAGTGTTATTGCCTCCAACACCTATAATAACTGGGACTCTTTTCTTAACTGTATCAATTGAAAACTTTATTAACTCTTTTTTTTCTGCTTCCTCTAATGTAACAGCTTCACCTGTTGTTCCACAAACAATGATTGCATCTGTTCCCTCTTTGATATGCCACTCAATTAAGTCTTCATAAGCTTCATAATCTACTAAGCCATTTTCATTAAAAGGAGTTACTATGGCTACTCCTGAACCTCTAAATATCATTTTTTACCTCACATAATTTCTGTCTCAAGGTCATTTTGATGTACCTGAGCGATTTCTTCTCTTTTAGTTGTTAATATCTGTTTTCCATTTTTTACAAAGACTATAGCTGGCTTAACTAATCCATTATAATTACTAGCCATTGAATAGTTGTAAGCACCTGTAGCAAATAAAGCAACGTATTCTGAAACGCACACTTCTGGTAGTTTAATATCTTTTATTAAGATATCTCCTGATTCGCAACACTTTCCTGCTACTGAAAAGAGTTTTTGTTTTTTTGCTTCTACTTTGTTGACTATAACTGCATCATAACGTGCTCCATACAAACTAGGTCTTATATTGTCTGTCATTCCACCATCAACCATTATATAATTTACGCCACCAGCTGTTTGCTTAATAGCTTCTACTTGATATAAAGTTACACCTGCAGGTCCAACTAGAGACCTACCGGGCTCTATTGTTACTCTTTGAAGACCAATATCTAATTCTTCAGCTTTCCTATCTACTAACTTTATTATTCCTGATAGTAACTTCTCTGTGTCTGGCTCTTTCTCTGCATTGTTTTGCCTAATTGCAAAACCACCACCAAAGTTAAGCTCCTTTACATCTATTCCAAACTCTTTCTCAAGCTCATAAGCTAGCTCTATCATAGAGTTAACAGCTGTTAGAAATGCTTCACCATTATTAACTTGCGAACCAATATGACAATGTAGTCCTTGAAAATCAATCAACTTTTCACTTTTTAGCTTAACAAGCTCTTCCTTTAGAGAAATACTTTCTTTTGCTACTCCAAATTTTGCATTCTTCTCGGCTGTTATTAGGTGACTATGAGTCTTAGCATATATATCAGGGTTAATCCTAACCATAATTGCTGTTTTCTTTTTTAGATCTGCAACTATTTCTTTAATTCTAGAAATTTCACATAAGTTGTCAACTACAATAATGCCAACTCCATTTTCTATTGCATAGTACAACTCTTCATCAGATTTTGAGTTTCCGTGTAAATAAACATTTTTTAGTTCAAATCCACTCTTCTTCAGTATATACATGTCACTAAGCGATATTGCATCAATTGATAGTCCCTCATGTTGCATTAGTTTAGCAATATATGAAGTCAAAATAGCTTTTGAAGCATAAGCAATGTTGGTTTCTACTTTTCTTGACTTGAAGGCTTTCTTTGTTCTATCTATTCTGTACTCTATATCCTCTTGATCATATATGTAAAGAGGTGTTCCATACTCTTTTGCCAACTTTTCAAGAGAGACTCCTCCTATGTATAAACAATTATCTTTTACTTCACTCTTTATAGTAGCTATCACTTATATCACCACTTATCTATCTTAATTTTTCTTTTATTATATTTTTGAGTTCACCTTCTGATATGTTTTTATCTATTAACAATATCTCTAATCCTATCTCATCAAATAGGTTGTTTAGAAAACTTATCTCATCTTTATTACTTAGTAGTATTATTGCAAGATGTGGTCTAAAATCATAATCAGTAACTAAGTAATCAATTATAAGACGTCTTGCCTCACCATCAACCTTATTAACTATTTTACTTAAAGGCACAAAAGGTAATATTTGATAACTATGCTCTCTAATAATGCTCTTAAGGCTTTTATAGCAAGCATATTCATCTTTATCGAGTATATATTCTTTTAATATTATGCCTTCTTGCTTAACTTCCTTTGCTAAGCTCCTGTCATTCCTTTTTGACCCTGACAAACTAATCACGATAAATAATCCAATTACGAGGATGGCAGGAAAAACTAAAATATTTATGACTCTGAGCATTATTATCACCTACCTTGGTTTGAATTTAATGCATTATATCATTATTTGACTTTAAAGAGAAGTTTATTTTATTCCAATTACAACTCTATCTTTAGCTGAGAAGTCCTCTAACACATAAATATTAGAAAACCCTGCCTGCTTTAGCAATCTTTTTACTGATTCTCCTTGTTTAAATCCTATTTCTAAAGCTAAGAACCCACCTGGTCTTAACAATTTATAACCTTCTCCAGCTATTTTCTTATAGAAATATAGCCCGTCTTCTCCACCATAAAGAGCAATAAAAGGCTCTCTTTTGACATTTTTCTCCAATGAGTTCATTTCCAAACTTGTTACATACGGAGGATTGCTCACAATACCATCATAATTCTCCCCTTCAATCTTAGAAAACAAATCACTTTCACAAAACTCTATTTTTTCAAAAACTTTATTTAAAGCTGCATTCTTCTTTGCGATAGTTAAAGCTTTCTGGGAAATATCAATGGCGGTTATTTTTATATCATCAATCGCATTAGCAACACTTATTGCAATAGCTCCACTACCTGTACCTAGGTCAATTAATCTGGCTTTCCTATCTGGCAATAGCTTAATTACTTCTTCTACAAGCAGCTCTGTTTCTGGCCTTGGTATTAAAACATTTTCATCAACATGAAATTCTAAACCATAAAACTCCTGCTTACCCAAAACATATTGAATAGGCTCACCCTCAATAACTCTTTTTGCATCCTTAATTGCCTTATTGCAAATATCTTTATTAATCTCTTCATTTAATTGAATAACAAATTGATGATATTCAAGATTCAATAAAGACATTAACAAAAGACGGGCAGTAACCCGTCCCTCTTGATGATCTTCTTCTAATATTGTGCTTAAATAGTTCCATAAATCTCTTAGCTTCATGGCTTATCCTTCTAAATTAGCTAATTTTTTAGTTTGATCCTCTGTAGTAAGAGCCTCTATTAACTGCTCAATCTCACCATCTAAAATTTTGTCTAATTGATGTAGCGTAAGATTTATCCTATGATCAGTTACCCTTGTTTGAGGATAATTATACGTTCTAATTCTCTCAGACCTATCTCCAGTACCTACTTGACTTCTTCTTTCACTAGCCAGCTCAGCTTCTTGTTTTGCCATCTCTGCTTCTAGTAGTCTGCTTCTTAATACTCTCATAGCCTTTTCTTTGTTTTTGATTTGTGACTTCTCATCCTGAATGGCTACTACAGTATTGGTGGGTAAATGAGTCAATCTTACTGCTGAGTATGTAGTATTAACACTTTGACCTCCAGGACCACTTGAGCAGAAAATATCTACTCTTATATCATTAGGGTCAATTTCTACATCAACTTCTTCTGCTTCTGGCAAAACTGCAACTGTAGCTGTAGAAGTATGAATTCTACCACTTGTTTCTGTTGCTGGCACTCTTTGCACTCGATGAACTCCACTTTCATATTTAAGTTTGCTATAAGCACCTTTACCCTCTATTACAAAAGTTACTTGTTTAATTCCTCCAATACCAGTTTCACTAGTATCCATAACTTCTACTTTCCAGCGTTGTCTCTCTGCATACCTTGAATACATTCTAAATAGCTCTGCAGCAAACAGTGCGGCCTCGTCTCCTCCAGCACCTGCTCTAATCTCAACAACAACATTCTTGCTATCATTAGGATCTTTTGGAATTAAAGCATGCTTAATCTTTTCCTCTAGCTTATCTCGTTTATCCTTTAGCTCTTTTATTTCATCATAGAGCATATCGTAAAATTCTCCACTTGCTTCCGCTTCAAGCATCTCTTCAGAGTCTTTTATTTCATTTACAATTACTTCATATTTATTAGCTAACTCTACCGTCTCACTTAAGCTAGCATGTTCTACTGAATAATTTCTAAACTTATCTTGATTATTAATAATTTTTGGGTCTGAAAGTTTTCTAGTTAATTCATTATATCTATCTT
>PWPR01000063.1 GCA_003557085.1 Clostridia bacterium
AACAGAGGCAGTCATTTAAGGAAGGCTGGCCAAATAGGTGGGATGTCACAGTTGGAGGATGTGCTTTATCTGGCGAAGAAAGTCAAGTGGCAGCTAGCAGAGAAGTTGCTGAAGAATTAGGCTATAAAGTAAATCTAACAGATATAAGGCCTTCATTGACAGTAAACTTTAGTCGTGGCTTTGACGACATATATTTACTAGAAAGAGACCTTAGTATTGCTGATTTGAAATTGCAAGCTTCCGAAGTAAAAAAGGTTATGTGGGCAAGCAAAAATGAAATTTTGAAAAAAATTGAAAAGAAAGAGTTTATTCCATATCACTCAAGCTTAATAGAGCTATTTTTTGCTATGAGGAAGTATGAAGGAGTACACACTAAAAGTGAGTAATTTCATATAGGAGGATAAAGAATGAAAGAAATTATTGAGAACTTCAGACAGAGAAATATGGAGCTTGAGTATTTTACAAGTAGAAAAGCACTGCAAGATAAACTAGTCGCAGAAGTGTCGGATTGTGAAACGGTAGGAATAGGCAACTCTCAGACTCTAAAAGAATTAAATGCCTATGAACTACTAACAAGTCTAGGAAAGGATGTTTATGACAAAACATATGCTAAGAGTTCTAATGAAGCAGATGATATAAAAAGAAAGGCTCTTCTTACAGACTGTTACTTATCTAGTGTTAATGCCATTGGAAAAGATGGAACAATTGTTAATATTGATCATAGTGGCAATAGAGTGGCAGCAATAACCTTTGGTCCAAGAAAAGTAATTATTGTAGCTGGTCTAAATAAGCTAGTTGCAAATGAAAAAGAAGCCATAAGAAGGGCACTTACTATAGCAACACCTAAAAATGCCAGAAGAGCAAAGATAGATTCTCCCTGTAGCCTTTTGCAGGAATGTGATAAGTGTACAGGTGATTTAAGAGTGTGCAATTACATTTCTATTATAAGGGGACAAGCTTACAACGGTAGATTAAAGATATACTTACTAGAAGACAGCTTAGGTTATTAAAAAAGCATGTATTATTCTTATAGATGCAGGGGTAGTTACATCGTAAGATAAACAAACTATTTTAGTGATGATTGTGCTAATAAGAATGCTCGAGATAAAGAAGGCTCTTTAGCCTTTTTATATTTTAAACTAGAAAAAGGAAGGTGTCATTATGGCTAGCGATAAGGGAGAGCGAATATTTAATCGAATAGCACCAATATATAATTGGTTTTATAAGAAACAGATTAAAAAGTATAGGCAAATAGTTAAAGATATAAGTGAAGAATTTGATATTAGTTCATTTAACTCAATCATCGATATAGGATGTGGAACAGGAGCCTTCTGCGCGGTAGCTAATGATATGGGAATAGAAACTGTAGGCATAGACATTGCTACTAATATGATAGACATTGCAGAAGGTAAAAAAGAGACAAAAGGAGTAAAGTTTTATCATGCAAATGTACTAGAAGGGCTACCTTTTTATGACAATACTTTTGATATAGCATTTGCAGCTTATGTAGCTCATGGGCTAAGTAAAGAAAATAGGATTAAAATGTATATTGAAATGAAAAGGATAGCAAAAAGTTATATTATATTTCATGATTTTAATCAGAACCGCACACCATTAATATCATTTATAGAATGGTTAGAAGGCGGGGACTATTTTAGATTTATAAAAGTTGCAAAAAAAGAAATGGAAAGTTGTGTAGATGATATGAAAAAATGTTTTGCAAATGTTGAGAAAATAAATGTAAGTAAGAGAGCCGCTTGGTATATATGTGAGTTAGAAAAAGAATAAAAACAACAATATAAGGAGCAAGTGTCTATTTATCATCTGTAAACAGTGCTATAATAAATACTAAATTAGTAAATAAATGAATATTCTAGTATCTAAGATTAGGAATATTGGCAAGCAAAGTGTTAGGGGGAAAGGTACTATGAGCATTAACTCGGAGTTTCTGTTGGGTGAGTTCATGAAACATTTAGAGAGTTTGAATAAAGAAAAGTGCATTAGTTTAATAAAAGAAGCTTTGGATAATAAATCAATTAGTATTCCAAATCTTTATGAAAATGTTTTGGCAAAAGGACTGGCCAATATTTCTAGTAATGAAAAAGAACAAGAAATTACTGTATGGGAAGAACATGTTCAAAGTGGGATAGTAAGAACTGCTATAGAGATGTCATATCCATATATTTTAGAAAAAAGGGACTCGATAGGAAATGGAGATTTGAAAGCTATAGTCTTTTGTCAAGAAGAAGAGTATCATGAGCTTGGAGCAAGAATGATTACTGATTTTTTAACACTCCTTGGTTTTAATGCAGTATTTGTGGGAGCAAATACTCCTAAGCTAGAAGCTATAGATGCAATTATTGACTTTAATCCAGATTTAGTGTGCATCAGTGTTACTAACTATTTTCATTTGATGACATTAAAAGACCTTATAAATGACCTAAGAAATGTTAAGAGCAGGCATAATATTAAATTTAAAATTTTGGTTGGTGGGTATGCTATAGATAACACACCAAGTGTTAAAGAAAAAATTAGCCCAGACTATTATGCTAATTCGTTTGAAGAACTCAAAAAGATTAGGAGTGATTTATTATGAAATTAGCATTTCAAATAGCACTAAGATTCTTGACTTCTAATAAAAGTCAAGCTATTTTGATAACCTTAGGAATTGCTATAGGTATCTCGGTACAAATTTTTATTGGCTCACTAATAGAAGGATTGCAGATAGATCTTTTAGATACTACTATAGGGAATGTGTCGCAGGTGACAATAACAGCAGGTAAAAGAAATGAGCCTCTAAAAGATTATAAAGATATAGAGAGCTTTATAATTGATGAGTATGACACTGTTTCTGGATTATCTCCTACTTTAACAGAAGGGGGCTTTATGCTGTATGACAATAATTTTGATCAGATGCTTTATCGAGGATTTGAATTATTAAGTGCTGATAAAATATATGATTTCTCAAATGCTATTCTTCCTGGGGGCAGTATGCCTAAGGAAAATGAGGTTTTAATGGGAGCAGCTCTAGCTAATAATAATGAGGTTTCTATAGGTGACACAATTACTCTAATTACAGCAGAAAGAGAGACAATAGATGTTGTAGTAACGGGATTCATTGATTTAAAAGTTGCTTCTCTAAATGAGTTATGGGTAGTTGGAAATCTAGATATTGCAAGAAAACTATTTAATTATGAAGAGAATGAAGTTACTGCAATTGAAATGCAGATTATCGA
>PWPR01000034.1 GCA_003557085.1 Clostridia bacterium
CCTTATTATCAAAGATAAAGTCACAATTAATAAAGAAGCCATAGATAAGGAAGATAAAAAAGATGAGGTAAAACCACCTGCACTTGATGAAGAGTTTAGAAAAGCACCAGGGAATAGCAGTGTCAGACCATCTAATAAAGAAGAAAAAGATGCGTCAAATGAGAAAGATGAAGTACACCCTCCTCAAAACTTGCCAATTACTCCACCTGGTTTATCTGATAGAAGCACAGGCAGGTAAAGTAAGAGTTATAATACATAAGAAAACAATTTGAAGGATAAGCTGATTAAATATCAACTTATCCTTCTTTAAATTAATATGCTAAGGTGGTAGAATGAGTTTAGAGAATAATGAGAGGATGAATATAATTGAAAGTTTATGATGCAATGCTTAAAAGACGTTCAGTACGAAAGTATACAGATAAGCCAATTGATAAAGAGCATGTAGAATTACTGCTTAAAGCTGCTATGGCAGCACCAAGTGGACATAACTTAAGACCATGGTCATTTTTAGTTGTAGATGATAGGGAGACCCTTGATGAGTTGTCTGAGGTACATAAATATGCAAAAATGCTTAAGGGAGCGCCACTTTGTATTGCAGTTTGTGGAGAAAGTTATTCTGAAGGTAGGTATCAGACACTGTGGGATCAAGACTGTGCTGCTGCTACAGAAAATATTTTGCTACAAGCGACAGAACTTGGCATTGGGACTGTTTGGCTAGGTATATATCCGTCTGAGGCTAATAGGACTAGAACTAAGAAGGTGCTGGATTTGCCAGATCATATTACTCCATATGCCTTAATTTCTCTAGGTTACCCAGCTGAAGAAAAAGAACCCAGAACTCAGTATGATGAGAGTAAAATTCATCACAATAAATGGGGAAATAAATATTAAAAGAGGCTCGAATGAGCCTCTTTTGTGAAAAGTTAACGCGTTATTTACTTTATGAAAAATTGTAGTTTGCAATACCTTTCACTTTCCCAAACTTGATATTTCACACACTTTCTCACTGTCTTATCCGGAATAAGGGTGAGAAAAATTGACAAAACATTTGAAATACAGTATTTCAATAGCTTAGCAACATGAGGTTTGACAAATCTGTAGTCACTAAACTATTTTAGATTATAGCGTAAGATGCTATAGATGACAATATCTTCTTGAATTTATCCAAAAAGGCATAAAAGTACTTTATTGAGATTCAAATCAGTACTTTAATGAGGCAATATGATGTATAATAGATATAAATATAATAAGGAGGCTGATTATTGTGAGTTTAGATTATACAATCAAAACAGTTGATGGAAAGGAATATAACTTAGCCGATTATAAAGATAAAGTTTTACTGCTTGTTAATACTGCAAGCGAGTGAGGATTTAAATCACAGCTCGGTGAGCTAGAAGAGTTGTATGAAAAATATAATGATAAGGGATTAGAAATTTTTGCATTTCCTTGCAATCAATTTAAAAACCAAGAACCGCTTGAAGGGATTGAAATTCTTAAACATTATCAGGAATCATATGATATTAGATTTCCTGTATCTATGAAAATTGAAGTAAATGGAGAAAATGCTGATCCACTTTACAAGTTCCTTAAAGAGAAAGCACCTCATAAAGGGTTTGGGTCGACTAAAGAAAAAGCTATATTGTGGCCAGTTCTTAAAAAGAGTCATCCTGATTATCTAAAAGATGATGAAATAAGATGGAACTACACTAAGTTCTTAGTTGCTGATGGTGGCAATATTATTGAAAGATATGAACCATCAATTACCCCTAAGAAAATTGAAGAAAGAATTAAGGAATTATTATAATTAACACTGAGCAAAGCTTTACTATTGTGAAGCTTTGCTTATTAGATTAAGTTATGTGGAAGGTGTTATTCTAATGGAAAATAAAGCTTACAACTTAACGATTGCACAAGTAATGGAGCATTTTGAGACTTCAAAGCAAGGATTATCAGACCAAGAGGCAAACAGTAGGATAAATGAGGATGGGCCAAATGAACTTGATACTAAAGAGGAAAAATCTAGATTAAAAATGTTTTTGGAGCAGTTTAAAGATGTATTGGTGATTATTCTTCTTGTTGCAGCCTTAATGTCACTTTTTATTGGCAATTTCTCTGATGCATCTATTATGTTAATAATAGTTTTAATTAATGCTGTTATTGGTTTTTTTCAAGAATTTAAAGCTGAGCAAATTCTAAACAAGTTAAAAGACTTGGTACAATCTCCAGCAAAAGTAATTAGAGATAATAGTCAAAAGGAAATTATGCAAAGGGATTTGGTTAAAGGAGACTTAGTTTTGCTGGAAGAAGGTGATAAGATTCCTGCAGATATAAGAATTATTCAAGCTTATAATTTCAAGACAAATGATTTTGCACTTACAGGTGAGTCTATGCCTCAAGAAAAGCAAAATAAGGTAGTTAATAAAGAAGCTTCTTTAGGTGATAGAGACAATATGGCTTATTTGGGGACTAATGTAGCAAGTGGGAATGCTAGAGGTATTGTAGTAGCTACTGGTATGGAAACTGAACTTGGGAAGATTGCTAATCTAACAGCAGAAGAAGATACAACTCTAAGTCCACTACAAAGAGAGTTTGTTAAGCTGGCAAATCAACTTGCTCTAGTAGCTATAGTAGTTGGAGTAATACTATTTGGAGTATCATACAATCAAGGTTTTAGTATATTAACCGCTTTAACTTTAGGCTTAGGAGTTGCAGTAGCAGTTGTGCCTCAAGCGCTACCTGCTCAAGTCTCTGTTGCCTTGTCTCAAGGGAGTAAGCGGTTAGCTGAGAAGAAAGCTGTAGTCAAAAAGTTGTCATCTGTTGAAACTTTAGGATCTACTACAATTATATGTACAGATAAGACAGGAACCTTAACAAAAAATGAAATGACGGTTAGATCTTTATGGTTTAATAATGAGTTTTATGAAATAACAGGAATAGGATATAAACCTGAAGGATCAATACTAGATAAAGAAGGTCAAGAGCTTACTCAAAAGCAAATCGACGAAATAGAAGTGATGTTAGATGCTGCAACTATGGCTTCAAATGCAGAAATTGGAGCACCTGATGATGAACATAATTCTTGGTATGCAATTGGAGACCCGACTGAGGCGGCTTTGATTACTGCTTCTACTAAGCTAGGCACAAGATCGCCAAAGGAAGATGAAGAAAACCCTGAACTTCATGAGTTCCCATTTGATTCTTTTAGAAAGA
>PWPR01000078.1 GCA_003557085.1 Clostridia bacterium
AGAATACAGAAAATACTTATCAGATTCAGCTGCACAAAAAAATGCATCAATCATGATTCATGATTGATGCATAAAGGGTTTTTATTATTTATACTGTCTACTTGACAGGGGCATGTTCATTTACGGATATCCTTTTTTGGTTTGATTCTTAATAATGATTATTCCAAAAACTACTTGGCAATATAAGCTTATCTTCTAACTGAGAACGCTTAATCATTTTCATTGCTTCTTTTTGAGCATAGCTTAAGATCTGAGCTTGGTCAAGATCTACCAAGTTGTAATCTCTGACTTTAAGCTTACCATTAACTATTACAGTGTCAATATCTGAACCACTAGCTTGATGAACTGCTCGTAATGGAGTTAACCATAGTGGATACAAATGAGGTTTATTTAGATTAATAGCTATAATATCTGCCAATTTTCCGTTTTCTAAAGATCCCAATTTATCTTTCATACCAATAGCTTTGGCTGCATCTATAGTAATCATCTACAGCAACTTACCAGGCGTTAAAAGTTTATCATTATTAAAGTGGCTCCTATGAAGCCTATACCCTACCCTCAGTTTTGGTAATAGGTCATAATTCCTATCTGGGGAGCTCGCATCTGTACAAAAATTAACAGAAGCACCAGCATCAATAAGTTCAATAACAGGACATCTTTCTTTTATATAGGCTGTCGTACTAGGTCCACTACAAACATGTACCCCTGTTTTTGCAATAATATTTATTTCTTCATTTGATATTCCAGTTACATGCGCAGTAAATACTCTAGGTGATAATACTTCTGGGCAGTGTTTAGCTAAAAACTCAATATCACCTTTATAAGAATGTCCATGCAATTGTGTGTCATACTTAACTGCAATTTCATGCATTGTCTTATTAACTAAGATATTTTCATCTACTGACAATTCTTTTCTATAGCCAATATATGAAGGTCCTGGGCAAGCATAAGTAAGACCCTCATTTGTCTTATTGTGTTTCTTTACAACTTTCTCTGTAATTGCAAAGGAATCATCAAAGTCTAAACTATACTCATCAACAACTTTCTCATCTTTGAAATTTCTAAAGTGTTTTGGAAAAGGTGGATTTGGTGTCCCAATACATGTGAAATCCCTTATTCCTATACTTTTCATACCTGCTACATGGGCATCTACATATTGCATACTATCAAATCTTGGTGAGGATCCTAGCATTGATACACCAGTAGTAACACCGAAAAGAAGTTTTTCTAGTCCACTAAGCTGAGCTTCTGCGTGCCAAAAATCTTCTGTTGTTGACCTATAATAAATATGTTCCATCATTATGTCCCAACCAATCTCAACTCCTCCCTCACCTAGGCTTTTAGTTAATCCATGACCAGCATGAGCATGGGTATCTATTAAGCCAGGTAAGACTAAGTGATTAGTTCCATCGATTACTTCCTGCGCATCTATATTTTTTGCACCTTCAAGGTCACCAACATATATTATCTCTTTTCCTTTTGTAGCAATTACACCACTATAAATAATATCTCTAGTTTCATTCATTGTTATAATTGTACAATTATTAATTAATATATCAGCTTTCATTTAAACCACCCTATCCAATTATTTGCTTCATACTTTCATAATTCGCTATCATAAACTAAAAATCCTCTATTAGATTTTTGTCCTTGATGATATAATATTAGCACAACGTAGCAAGGAGGATTATTGTGAGAAAAATTAAGCAAATAGCAATTATAATATTAGTATTAAGCCTCTTAGCAGCATGTGGAATAACTAAGAGCCCACAGGATGTCTTAATGAGTGAGTTAAATCGAATTTATTCTTCCTCAAGACAAGAGCATATGTTTGCTTTTAATGTAGAATTTCAATTTGATAGTCAACAAGAAGTAAAAAGTGAGTTTATAAGAGCTTGGCTTGATATTATGCCAGATAGTGTATTTAGGATTGACGGAGCTCTGACTTTGCATATTGGTCCAAACGAGTTTAGATTATTTGGTTCTTTAGCAGCTATGGATGAGTTTGGAGAGATTCTTAGAGAATACAATAATAACAATGTAGATTTTGGTGTTGATATTTATGGTCATAAAGATGAAGGTGTATATTATAGAAATAGACAGTTTTATGATATAAATAGAAATCTGGGTCTTGATTATGGTTCAGATTATGATAGAAATGACTATATCCCTATTGGTGATGCTGACCTAGCAAGTGAACTAGTAACTTTACTTAATAATTATTCAAACATAAACCAACATCAAGGGTTTTGGGATGGAGTTCTATTAATAACGCAAACATTGTCAGAAGGAAACTCAACTATCATAAATGCTGATTTAAATGCTGCTGAAGTTTATGATTTTAGTCAAAAATCGACTTCAGATTGGGCAAATACTGCAAGACAGTTCTTTGATGTCACTAACTGGAATGTTAAATATGCTCTACCAAGAGGTGAGCGACTAGACAGTACTGGTATTTACATTGAGTATCAATCAACTAGAGGAGAAAACCAGATTACAAAAGTCATGCCTCATATTAAAGCTATCATTACACGTTTTGCTTTTCCTTTAAGTGATGACTTTGTTATTGACCCTAGGTAGGTGATAAATTTGAAAGTACTCTTCTTTTCAGCTAGTATTGGCCATGGTCATGACCAAGCAGCTAATGCCTTGGCTAATGAGTTGAAGTTGCAAATCCCAGAAGCTAACTATTTAATCTTGGATATTATAAAGACTATCAGCCCCTTTCTATCAAGAGTAGTGCTAGAGAGCTATCTTGCAATTCTCAAGCACGCCCCTGGTGTTTGGGGCTTGCTACATGACCAGTTTTCAATTCCTAAAGCAGAAAGTGAACCCTTTGATTTAGTAAATAGAATGCTAGCTAATGAAGTAAGAACTAGAATTAATCATTACAATCCTGATGTCATTATTAATACCCACGCTTTTGCAAGTACTATTACAGGCACCTTAAAACAGCAAAGAAAAATATGTATTCCTGTTTATACCCTTATTACTGATTATAACTTACATTCTATTTGGACCCATAAATCAATTGATAAGTTTTTTGTTGCTACTCCATTTATTAAGAAAATCATCACAGACTTAAAAATTGATGAAAAGAAGATAGTTGCAACTGGACTACCTATTAGAAGAGTTTTCACTGAAATTAAGAAGAGAAAAGTTTATGATATAAAAAAAGACTTAGGGATTAGTGACAGAAAATC
>PWPR01000097.1 GCA_003557085.1 Clostridia bacterium
TATGTGCTATGAATGAAGAATTAGTCATATTAAAGGAAAAACTTAAACTAGAAGTGTTTAATGAAGAAGGTCCTTGGACTATCTATAAAAAACCTAATCGTGAAGTATATGCTATTGTTTCAAGAGTAGGCAAGGTCCACGGTGGTGCCGCTCTAAGCTATGCAATAGTTAAAATATCTCCTGAGCAAATTATTGGCATAGGAGTCGCTGGTGGTGTTAGTCCAAACTTGAAAATTGGAGACATTGTCATTTGTGACAAAGCCATGCAACATGATATGGATGTTACAGCTTTTGGCTATCCTTATGGACAAGTTCCAGGGCTTGAAAGTGTATATATCAAATCTGATAGTAAGTTAATTCAACTACTAGAAGACATTGCAAAAAAGTACTATGACGAAAGCATAAAGGTTGGAGCAGTCATGTCAGGGGATTGTTTTGTCACAGGTGATAAAGGAAATAAATTATTTAATAGTCTTGGTGGACTATGTGTAGATATGGAAAGTGCAGCATGGGCTCAAGTAGCTCATATCTATGGTATTCCTTTTATAATCCTACGAAGTATCTCTGATCAAGCTGATGGTAATGCTGTTGAGAACTTTACAGAATTTTTAAATCATGCTGTAGCTAACTTATCTAATCTTGTAATCGATTTAATAGAAAGGCAATAAAATGAAAAAAGAAAGAATAGCAAGACTTGAAGAACTGACAAAAATGAAGAAAGAAGCTCCTTTAGAAGATTCACTTTCCAAAGAGTATGAAAAACTTAAAAAGGAGTATTTACGTAGCATTAGAGAGAATCTTAGAGCTCAAATTGAGAGCTATGGATTGGAAAAAAAAGAGAATTAAAAATTAAGAAAGTGTGTTTTTATGAAAATCTCTAGCAAAACACCAATTAGTAAGCTTATTCGTGATTATCCTCAAATAAAAGAAATCATGATTGAGATTGGTTTTTTAGATATTGTAAAACCAGGAATGCTTCAAACTGTTGGTAAAGTAATGACACTTGAAAAAGGTTCTAATATGAAGAACATTCCAATGAAGAAAATACGAGAAGTATTTAATTCTCACGGTTTCATAGTTGAATAATCAAAAGCGCTAGTCATCGAGGATTAGCGCTTGTTTTATTAAATAATTTTTAATACAGAACTAAGTATATCATCACTAATGTCGCTTATACTCCTCATCTGATTAAATTCTGAGCAGTCTACCCATATCCATCCTTGTTCTCTAGCTATTTCACAAGCATTTGTGTATGAAGCTAGTAAGTGATTCTTATCAAGCTCATGAATATCCTTCTTTCTACTCCTATGGTCCATTAGCTGTAATGCTATTTCTGGTTCAACATTTAGAAATATCACCCTATCAGGTCTTGGCAAACCAATTTTTTCATACTCAAAATCTGTTAACCACTCAAGATATTCTTTTCTCTGCTCCTTATCATGCATCTTAGATCCTTGATGCACCATATTAGAAGTAGTATATCTATCTGCAATGACTATGCCTCCATTTTCATAAAACTCTTTCCAGTCTTTTAAATATGATGCACACCTATCAACTGCAAAAAAAGTTGAAGCAGCATAAGCATTTACAAGTTCAGGGTCTCTACCAAACTCTCCCTGAAGATACATTTGAACAGGGTGCGAAGCTTTTGACTTATAATTAGGAAACTCAATCTTTCTTACATTGTATCCACAATCTATCAGTCTTTTAACCAGTAAATTGCTTTGTGTAGCTTTTCCACTTGAATCAGTTCCTGATTCTATAACAATTAGCTTGCCTTGCACCATTATAATCCCCTTTAATTGTCGTTATATAAGCCTTCTTCTTCAAGTACCTCAATAAAAAGGTCTACTACATCTTCATCAAACTTCACACCAGCATCACTTTTAAGCTCTCCTACTGCTTCAGTAATTGATTTAGCTTTAGCATAACTTCTATCTGTAGTCATAGCATCAAAGGCATCTATTACGGCTATAATACGGGCCTCTAAGGAAATTTTATCACCTTTAAGACCATAAGGATAGCCACTGCCATCTAGTCTCTCATGATGCTGTTCTACTATTTCTCCAATATTTCTAAGTAAAGACTTCTCGATAATTTCTCGGCCGAAAATGGGATGTTTTTGGATTTCTTCCCATTCTCTTTCAGTCGGATAATTTTTCCCATTGAGTATTGAATCATCCATCTTGATTTTGCCTATATCATGAAAAAGCGATGCATACATTAATCGTTCGAAGCTTTCTCCTGCTATTCCCATTTTGCTTGCAATTCTAGAGGCATAATCTTGCACTCTTTTGCCATGACTATGTGTATAATAGTCCTTTTCTTCAACTTGATTAATCATATTCATAAAGTCTTTAATTACATAGCTAATATGATGAAAAATTGGTTCTGTAGATACATAAAGGATCTTCGTTATTTCATTTGTCTTAAGATGTTCTTTGCCTTTAAAGTAATTAATATAAAAATAGTCTCCAGCAGATATCTCGCTAGAAGTGCCATCTTGTTTTAACCAAGTTATACTTCCCTCTAAGATATAGAAGAATTCCATAACACTAGGCCTATTAGGTGATGAAATTTGAATTATCTTATCAGCTTCAATTTCTTGAAGTAAGACCTCAGCTCCATCCCCACGTGCTAAGAGGTCTAGAGTTGCAGAGTTTTGCGAGACTTTCTCTAAAGAACTTCCTCTCTTCTCAATATAGAAACCACTCATAATTATCACTCACAGTCCTTAATTTTTGTTATATTATTATCTCTTTCCTCTGCGGCTCATGCCCGCTGGTGGATATTTGGCAGGTCAAGAGACAATGTCGATTTCGACTATCTCTATATAAACGATATATCTGTTGACGAGACCGGGAGGGATATAACACTCTACCGGGAAACGCTTCCTGACGGTATGATTTATATAAGAGGTAAAGGGCGGTCATCCGGAAATATAGCCCTGGCAGAAATAAGTCTTGACGGTCAGGAAAACTGGCAGGAGGCACATAAAGAGATGCAGCTTCTGCAACGGGAGGCCCAGAGGTTCGAGGCGGAAGCCAGGGCGTTTTTCCAGACACAGGAAGTTGAGTTGCAGGCAGGGGAATAAGACCGGGGCGTTACATTCAGCTGGTCATGGCAGATGATCCCCCGGGCTTAATGACCAGAGATTAACAGGTTTGCATACAAAAAATACAAAAGGTCTTATGA
>PWPR01000132.1 GCA_003557085.1 Clostridia bacterium
CTGGCGTTTGAACTAACACTGTAATCTCTGACATAAAGCCTGGAATAGCTAAATCTAGCCATACTTGAGCAAAAATAAAGCCTATACTAAAAATTATTAAAATCCATTCTTTTCTCTTTAGCTCTTTTAAAATTCTTAACATTTTCTAATCCTCAACTCTATACATTTCAGGTAGTTTAGCTCCCATTTCCTCTAAGTTATATATCATTCTAAGATAATATGTTTTTAGTAAATCCTTCTCGACTTCACTGAAATTACTAAAGAGTTGTTTTTCAGTTTTTGAGAACACCTCTTTACATTGCTTGATTATTGCATGTCCCTTATCTGTTAACGTAATTACGTTTCTTCTTAAATCATTCCTATCCTGTTGCTTTTTTATAAGGTCATTCTTTTCCATCCTTTTTAGAGATATAGCTACTGTAGATGGACTTAAACCTAACTTATCACAAAGATCTTTTTGACTAGCTTTCATACCATCCATTTCATATTTTAAAATAAAGAGAATGTGCGGATGGCTTGCCTCTAGAATATTTTGTTTTATGAACTCATCTTTAATCCTATCGTGATGCATTCTATTGAAAATTCTAAAGAGCCATTCAACTCTACTTTTCTCGTATGCCAATGTAATCACTCCTTTAGTTTGCCGGCTAATATTTTGCTGACAAACTAATTTTAATCTGTCAATATAATTATGTCAAGTTATCTTAAGTTTGCTTTTTAAAGTATAAGATTTAATGATTTCTAAGTATTATTTTATACTTTTTAGTTCTTATTTCATGATAATATATTGTTAGGACCTATAAAGGAATGATATACCATGAAATTAGTTACTAAAAAACAAATGAGAGAAATAGAAAATATAGCTTTGCAAAAGTATCTGATTCCTGAAGCAATTCTTATGGAGTATGCTGGAAAAGCCCTTAGCGAAAAATGTCTAAAGCTGAACAAAGAAAGGGTAATTATTCTTGCTGGAGCAGGCAATAATGGAGGAGATGGACTTGTCGCTGCTAGACATTTAATTAATGCTAATATACTGGTAGATGTTTTTATTTTTAAATCTCCAACAAGCTCTATTTCTAGAAAAAACTTAGATATTCTGCAAAGAATGGGTGCTAATATTAATCAAGCTTGCAACACTAAACTTCTAGTTAGCTGTCTTGATAAAGCTGAAATAGTAATTGACGCTATTTTTGGAACTGGTTTTACAGGAAAATTGGAAGGCATTTATGAGAGGGTAGTCAAACTAATAAATGAAAGTGACAAGTTTATAATTGCCGCAGACATACCTTCTGGTGTGGATGCTGACACGGGGGTAGTTGATAATTTAAGTGTGAAAGCTGATTGCACACTTTCATTTGGTTATGGAAAAATAGGGTTGTTCTTAAATGAAGGTAGCCAAAAAGCTGGCAAAGTAGAAATAGTTGATATCTCATTACCAAAAGATATTGATGCTGATACTGTTGTTAAAACATATTTGCTTGAGTCTTCCTTGGTCAAAGAGACTTTACCTAAACGAAGTGAGCTTGGCCATAAGTATGATTTTGGTCATGTACTAGCTATTGGTGGAAATCATAGTATGCAAGGAGCAATATCATTAACTGCAAAAGCAGCACTAAAATCAGGAGCTGGACTAGTCACTTTAACCAGTGCAAAAGCAGCACTTAACAGCTCAAAGTTTGTCGATGAGATTATGACTTTAGGACTAGAAGATAATAACCTAGGATTTTTAAGCAATTTATCTTATGAAGGTATCAAAAACATCTTATCTAAAGCTTCAGTTATAGCTATTGGTCCAGGTATGGGTAAAGAGAATGAAACGAAAGAATTTTTAAGAAAAATCATTAAAAATTGCACTAAACCTTTAGTAGTTGATGCAGATGGACTAAGCTTATTAGGCAAAGTATTAAGAGAAGACCCCAAGTTTTTGGATGATCATAGTAGTCCAATAATAATGACACCACACATAGGAGAACTTTCAAAGCTTACAGGTCTCAGTATTGATAAGATACTAATTAACAAAGTAGATGTGTTAAAGAAGTATGCTAAGTTATGGAATAGCATTTTAGTTTTAAAAGGTCCCAGTACACTCATTTCCACTCCTGAGAGTGATACTTACATATTAAATAATAGCAACTCAGGGATGGCCACAGCTGGCTCAGGAGATGTGCTCACTGGATTTATTAGTGGATTTCTTGCACAAAATAGCTCCCCTCTTAAAGCAACCCTTCTTGGGGTGTATTTGCACAGCATTGCTGGTTTGCTAGCTAAGGAGGAACTCACGGAATTCTCGATGATTGCCAGTGATATTATTTCATACCTTCCACAAGCACTAAAACAGTTGCTGGATTACTAAATTCTAGAGTAAGAATAAGAGAAGTTTCTAATCACTTGTGATTAAAGACTTCTCTCTAAAATGTGTTTCTCTATCCATTTTGCGACCCCATCTTCTTCGTTTGAACCACATACATAATCTGCAACTTCTTTTACTTCTTTAATTGCATCTTTTACAGCCACACCAATACCACTTTCTTTAATCATGCCAATATCATTATAATCATCACCAAAAGCAACTACATTTTCTAAGCTTACTCCTAGATAATCACACAATTTTTGCACGCCTGTTTCTTTTTTATCAGATTTTTTCATAATCATGCCAATTGTCTTCTCAGACTCCTCAATGTATAAATCATCTGTCAAATACTCAAGATATGCACTAATATCCATGCCGTTTGTCAGATTTATTATTATTTTATCAACGTTTCCAGCAAGAGCACTTCTATAATTAGTATGAGTATAATTTATATTACTCCAGATCTCACCAGCATCAAAATTAGCATATAAATGATCTTCTATTTCAATAGCTATTCCAATTCCAGGATGATCTAATATAAACTGTTTAATAATATCTAAAGCTAAGTCTTTATTAATACTATCATGACTTAAAAGTTTATCTCCAAAAAACACCATCGAGCCATTGTGATATATTGAGCCTTCAAAAAGGAGCTTATCTATCTCTCCTAAAACAGCTCTTTTTGGCCTAGCAGTCGCTATTACAAAATAAATACCTTGAGCTCTAACCTCTCTTATTATCTTAGCAGTGTACTCGGAAATAGTCTTATCTTTTTTAAGCAAGGTTCTATCTAAATCACTAACAATCATGCTAA
>PWPR01000201.1 GCA_003557085.1 Clostridia bacterium
GAAAAAATTTTACAAAGAATAATAGAACACCAGTCACTATTAGTCGATACAATAGCAGGTGCCACAATCAGTTCAAAAGTGATTTTAAAAG
This sequence comes from Clostridia bacterium, assembly GCA_003557085.1. Lineage (GTDB taxonomy): Bacteria > Bacillota > UBA994 > PWPR01 > PWPR01 > PWPR01. The sequence continues at coordinate 92 of PWPR01000201.1, forward strand.
CTGTAGATGACGCATTAAGAAGAGGACAATAACTATTGTTCTTTTTTTTTACACTTTCAGACTGTTTTTGCTGTATAATTGTACATAAGAGCTTACTGCAAAAGCAGTATATGAGGAGAGATTTAAGGTGAAGAAACTAGCTATACTACTTGTTTTAGTACTCGTTGTTTCAGGTTGCACACAAATTATTGTTCCACCAGAAAGTTTTACTGAAGACAATATTCAATTAGCTACAATTATGCCTAGTGAAGAAGGCTTTGTATGGAATTATCATGGTTTTGCAGAATATGGACATACTATGTCACTTGATACTATTAGTGGAGATGATGATTATCGTGCTTTTAGTATAAATGGAGAATTTTTGGATATGAGTGACGGAGAAAGCTCAATGGATCCATCTATTACTATGCAATATGTGATTGAGCATGGTCAAATGACTCAATTTATTAATGGTGAGATGATAATGGATCCAGCATATCAAGGATTAATTGTTCTTCAAACGCCTCTAGAGCTTGGTACAAATTGGGAGCAAACAGTTAGTGATGCTACTGGCAATGAAGTAACACTAAGTAGCGAAATTACAGAGATTGATATAGTCGATAATGTTGAGGTGTATACAGTTTTATATGAAGATGTAAACAGTGATTATTATGAGGTGAGAAAGTTTAGGCAAGGTAGTGGCCTAATATATTTTGAAAAACTATATTATACAGAAGAAGATAGTTTCTCGATAACGTATACTTTATATGAGAATAATTCTGGAAATATCGAAGTAATTATGAATCAAGAACTTGCTACTCTGATGCCAGAAAATGAAGGTTTTGAGTGGATTTATTCAGGGTTTGTAGAGTATGGTCACCAGATGAGTTTATTGGGCATTATTGATGACAACAGTTTAATAACATATATCATCGAAGGAGAAGTTTATGATCCTTCTGTAGGAGAAGCAACAGGAGATTATAGTGTTAACATAGAATACTATATTAGCAATGGCGAACTACGACAATCTATAAATGCTGAAAGATTGATGGAGTCTGAGTATCAGGATTTAATTCTTATTAGATATCCTCTTGAGATAGGCAATTCTTGGGAGCAGACACTTTATGATTTAAATAATAATCAATATGTTTTTGAAAGTGAGATATATGATATTACTACTGAAAACAATCAAGAGATATATCACGTTAGATATGAAGACGTAAATAGCGACTATTATGAGTTAAGGGAGTTTCAACTAAGTAAAGGTATGGTAGCTTTCAGTATGCTTTATGAATTTGACAATGACTCTGTAGAGGTTGGCTATAGATTGTATGAGATGGCTCCTTAAAGGAGCTTTTCTTTTAGAGGAGGCACATAATGAAATATGCAAATAATATGACAGAACTAATTGGGAAAACCCCTCTACTTAAACTAAGCAGTTTTTCAAGTAATGCTAAATCATTAGTAAAATGTGAGTTTCTAAATCCGATTAGTCTGAAAGACCGTCCAGTGCTTCAAATCATCAATGATGCAGAAAGCAAAGGACTAATCAAACCAGGAGATACATTGATAGAAACCACTAGTGGCAATACAGGCATGGCTTTAGCCTATATAGCAGCGATTAAAGGGTATAAAGCAGTTCTCTGCATGTCAGAAATACAGAGTGAAGAAAGAAAGCAAATCTTACGAGCGTTTGGTGCAAAGCTTTTATTGTCACCTGCAGATAAGGGAACAGCTGGTGCAAAAGAATTAATGGTTGAAACTCTAGAAAAAAATCCAGGATACTTCTATATTGGTCAACATATAAATGAAAATAATCCTTTAGCGCATTATGAAACTACTGGTGTAGAAATATGGGAAGATACTGGTGGAAAGATAGACATACTCGTTGCTGCTTTAGGTACGGGAGGAACAATTTGCGGGGCAGGCAAGTATTTAAAAGAGCAAAATAGTGAAATTAAAACGATTGCTATTGAGCCAGAAGAATCGCCTTTTATCAAAGAAGGGATATTTAAACCACATAAAATGATGGGCACAGCTCCAGGATTTATACCTAAAACTTTAGATAGAACATATATTGATGAAATTTCATTAGTAAAAACCAAAGAAGCTTATCAAATGTGCCAAGAGTTGGCTGTAAAAGAAGGTATTCTAGTTGGCATATCAGCTGGAGCTGTTGCTTGTGAGTTAAAGAGACTTTCTGAGATGGATGAAAATAAGGGTAAAGTTATTGTAGGAATAATGGCTGACACTGGACAGAGATACTTAAGTGTTGATGGATTATATATCTAGGAGGAGTTCTTAATGAAGAAAGCTGGTATTATTGGTGGTATGAGCTGGGAGTCTACGTTAAGTTACTATAAAATAATGAATCAAGAAGTAAAGAGAAAAATGGGGAAGCTTCACTCTAGTGATTTGCTAATTTACTCATTTGATTTTCAGACAATAGAGGAGTTACAGCATAAAGATGACTGGCTTAAATTACGTGAAAAAATGATAGAAGTAGCTAAAGACCTGGAAAGAGCAAGAGCAGAGTTTATAATTATTGCAACTAATACAATGCATAAGTTGGCACCAGACATTTCAAAAGAAGTTAACATTCCACTACTACATATTGCAGATGCCACAGCAGAAGCTATAAAAGAAAAGGGTTTCAAAAAAGTTGCACTACTAGGAACAAAGTTTACTATGGAAGGCAAGTTTTATAGGGATAAACTAGAAAAAGAGCATAGCATTGAAGTTTTAGTTCCAAGCCTAAACGATCGAGAGTATATTCATCAAGTGATTTACAGTGAACTATGTGTAGGTAAAATTAATGATAATTCTCGGAAAAAGTTTGTAGAGATAATTAATAAACTAAAAGATAGTGGCGCAGAAGCTGTTGTTTTAGGTTGTACAGAAATACCTTTACTTATAACTGCTAAAGATTCCCCTCTGCCAATCTTAGACACTACTACTATTCATGCAAAAGCAGCAGTAAAATTTGCATTAACGGAGGCATAGATAATGAGAGAAATAAGACTTCATAATAATGAAAGCCCATTTTCACCTGAAAGTTTGCTTGAA
>PWPR01000173.1 GCA_003557085.1 Clostridia bacterium
TAGATTGTCAGGAGTAGTTATAGCGTTAACTGGACATTCATAAAAACATACTTTACAGCCTTCACAAGCCATTTTGTTAACTATATAACTATCTTTTACTATTATGGCTCCATATTGGCACACTTCTTTACATCTATTACACATTGTGCATATACTTGAATCGATTTTTGCTTTAACTCCTCCATAAAAATCGAATTTTTCTTTAATTCTTGGTTTGAGTAAAAGATGCAAGTTGGCTGCATCCACATCACAATCCACTAATACTGGATTATCTGCTAGCACTGCTAAGGAACCTGTAATACTGGTTTTTCCAGTTCCTCCTTTTCCGCTAAGCACTACTAATTCATACATTTATATCATCCCTTCTATTTGGTCAATGATCTTCTTTAAACTACTTAAAAGATATGCCGACAGTCTTCCCTCAGCATATTCTTTTGCAATTTCTAAGCTAAAAGGGATTTGGAGCAACACCGGTATGTTTTCTCTTTTACAGTATTCAGTAATCATGTTATTTGTTTTTTGGCTTTTATTAATAATTACAGCTGCTGCCACCTCAAGACGTCTAGCTACAAGAACTGTCTTTTCTAAATCATGTAACCCATAAGGAGTAGGTTCTGTTACTAATAAGCAAAAATCTGCATTAGTCAAAGCTGCTACAGCAGAACAAGATGTTCCTGGGGGAGAATCTATAATACTCAACTTGCTTTTGTCTGCCTTTTTGATGGTTGCTTCGATTAATTCCGGAGCTAAAGCGGAACCTATATTTAATCTTCCAGTTATAAGAGGGAGTTCTCCAGATTTAGCATACTCGATTTTACCAATTACTTTTTCTCCTTTTGTAACTGCTTTTGCTTTGCAAAATAAAATACATCCACCACATGAATGACATAACTCTGGAAAAAAAATTACATTTTTATTTACTACTGACAAAGCATTAAACTCACATCTTTCACTACATATATTACATCCTGTGCATAAGCTACTATCTATTTTTGGACTAATTGTTTTAACCTCTTCACTCTTTTCAAATTCTAAATCATAGAACAAATGTGAATTTGGCTCTTCTACATCACAATCAACTAGCTCTACTTTTCTATCTTTTATCAAAGAGGCTGCTAAATGTGTAGCAACGAGAGTTTTTCCAGTTCCTCCCTTACCACTAGCTATAACTAATCTCATTTATCTATCCTCCCCATGGTGACATGTACTGGTGCCTGTTCGCAGCTTATCTTTAGTAAAATCATCAATAATTTGATCTACATCACCGTAACAGCCAGTTAAAACTTGTATTCCTAATTCTTCAAATAAAGAAATTGCTTTATGGCCTATTCCTGAAGTTATTACCAAATCTACACCCTGAAATTCTAAATATTTCGGTATAACATTTGGGGCATGTTCTGGACTTTTTACTTGCTCTTTATAAACTATCTTTCCATTTTCAATATCATATAAACTATATTTTTCACATCTCCCAAAATGTTCTGAAATTTTGCTTCCTATAGTTGGTATTGCTATTCTCATCATTATAGCTCCTTTTATTTGTTTACCCCTGATGGATTAGTTGCACTTGTTATTTTTTTCAACATTCCTTCTTGATAAGCTTTTAAATTATTTTCTAGACTGTCAGTTATGCCTTCATATACTTCAATGTCTCCTAAACTTAAGATCTGCCAAGCTTTTGGACCTATATTTTGAGCAATTAAAACATCTGCTTTTTGGTTAATCACAAATTGAGCAGATTGTACTCCTGCACCTCCCACAGCTTTCAGTGCGCTATTTGCCACAGTGTGCCATACCCCATTTTCATAGATCGTCATATAACTAGCTCTACCAAACCTTGTGCTTAATAATGATTTAGATTCTCTATTTGTTGAAGCAGGGAAAACTATTCTCATCTTCTATACCTCCGTTTTTTTTCTTACTTAAATTATATCGCAGTTAAAGTCATATGTCCATTAATAGCGATAAAAAAAGCCAGCTAATAGCTGACTCTTAAATCTTATTAAATTTTCGTTTTTATTTTAATACTTTGTTATTCTGTCCTCTTTAAAGCCTTCTCTTTACATTTTGGACACGATAATTCTTTTCCTCTAACTCCATTGAAAGGCTTCTCCAGTTCATAATCACAATTTTCACACCTAAATTTTCGCTTAGCAAGTTTGTAATTACCCCCTTCAATCCTTAGGGAGCTTCCATTTATCAATGCTTTTGCCACCTTATTTCTGGCACTTCCTAAAATTCTTTGAAAGGTTGTTCTAGAAATATTCATCCTATCTGCACAGCTGATATTATCTAATCCTTCTATATCTTTAAGCCTTAAAGACTCCAGCTCCTCATATGTCAAAATATATTCTTCCAATTTAGAATTAGGGATTCCTGCTGGCTTAAATAACTCTATATTAGGCACATTTTCAATTCTTCTAATTTTTGTTGGTCTAACCATTTTGCCATCCCTCTCGTTAATTACTATATTTGCATATATAATTATACCATACAAAACTAAAGAATCTAAGATTTAAATTGATTATTTGAGAATATTTTTAAACTTCTTTGCCTCTTTATAAGGATCTTCCTTGCCTAGGATAGCGGAAATTACAGCAATACCTGCAAGCCCCTTGTTCATCAAAGATTCTACATGATTAAGTTTGATTCCACCTATACCAATTATAGGAACATTAACAGTCTTGGCAATCTCAGCAATTTCTTCACTAAGCAAAGTGTAATCTGCTTTTGAACCAGTTGGATATATTGCTCCAAGCCCTAGATAGTCAGCACCTTTTTGCGATGCTTCTTTAGCTTGACTTATATTGCTAACAGAAACTCCTATCATTTTATTATTTAGATACTTCCTGCAAAGTTCGATAGGTAAGTCTTTTTGGCCAATATGTAATCCATCTGCCTCTACGGCTAGTGCAATATCTAGTCTGTCATTAACAATGAAAGTTTTATTATACTTTTTAGTGAGATCCCTGAGATTTTTTGCTCTCTTATAAAAATTTCCTGATTCCATAGTTTTTTCTCTTATTTGTAATATATCAACTCCGCCCTTTAGTGCGCTTTCAATTTTCTGATAATACATTGGCGTTTCAACTGATTCATTTGTTACTAAATATAAGATACTAGACCATTTCAAGATTAGCTCTCTCCTTTATTATAGATTCATTGATTAAAGCTAACTCATCGAATAAAACTGTTCTAAAGCTTCCTGGCCCTATTGTCTTATCTGCTGCTAGCTCTCCTGCTAAAGCCATAACCGCTATGCCAAAGCTGGCAGCATAAATTGGTTGTTCTATAAAACAAAATGCTCCAATTAATGCAGCTGACATACAGCCTGTACCTGTTATCAAACCAAGCTTACTAGTTCCATTATTTATTTTTATTACATCTTCTCCATCTGAAATATAGTCAGTTTGGCCTGTTATAGCTACTACACACCCTAATTGCTTAGCTGCTTTTTGAACTATTTTATAAACATTGTCATTTTTCGATACTATGGCATCTACTCCTCTTGTCTCATTACTCTCTTTAATTAATGATTTTACTTCAGAAATATTTCCTTTAATTATATCTACTTTTAACTCTTCTATAATTTTTTTTGCTACCTCTGTTCTATAAGATGTAGCCCCAGACCCAACTGGGTCCAGTACAATTGGTACTCCTAGCTCATTAGCTTTTTTCCCAGCCGCTAGCATTTGTGAAACTCTTTGATTATCTAAAGTGCCAATATTAAGAACTAAAGCACCCCTTGTAGCCTTTATTAGCTTAAGTAAGTCTGGAAAATCTTCTACTGCATGACTCATAATAGGAGCTGCTCCTAAAGCCAAAAGACTATTAGCTACTTCTGTAACAGTTACATAATTTGTAATTGAGTGCACTATAGGCTTGTTTTTTCTAAGGTCATTCAATGCTTTAATCAACTTATTTTTCATTATATTTTCTCCTTTAACTTATATAGGTGATGCAAAACTCCAACGCCTTGCCCAATTTTAAATCCATATCTTAAAGTATCTGTTATATACTCTTTTGCGTGTTTAACAGCCTGATATAAACTCTGGCCATTTGCAATATTGCTTGCTATCGCACTTGATAAAGTGCACCCCGTTCCATGATTATTGTTTGTATTTATAAACTCACTACTAAAGGTGTGAAACTTGCCTTCTGAATACAAAAGATCTATAGCTTCTGGCCCTGGAAGATGCCCTCCCTTAATTAAAATGTTTTTTGCTCCAAGTTTATGTAGTTTAATCGCTGCACGTTTCATATCCCCAAAATTATTAATGTCTACTCCGGTTAGCTCTCTTGCCTCCATTAAATTGGGTGTAATAAGAAAAGCTTTCGGGATTAAGTCCACAATCAATGATTCTATAGCTACTTTTTCAAGCAACAAATGATTGCTTTTTGAGACCATTACAGGATCAAGTACTACTTTTGCCTTAAACTTATCTAAATGGTTAGCTATTATTTTTATTGTTGACTCTCTTGATACCATTCCTATTTTTATTGCATCTACTATAATATCTTCATAGATAGCTTCAAGTTGCTTTTGAATCATTTCATTACTCACATTTTCAATTGACATTACACCTCTAGTGTTTTGAGCTGTAATTGCTGTTATGACTGTCATTGCAAAGGCTTGGTTTGCAGAGATGCTTTTAATATCAGCTTGAATTCCAGCCCCCCCAGAAGAATCACTGCCAGCTATAGCTAAAACTTTCTTCATCTAAAATATCCTCCTTTAATACAAAAAGACATCCGCAAGGATGTCAAAAATGTTTTCATTATTACTTCCTTACGCTAGCATTACCTAGTTCAAGTTCAAGGGTCAAAAGATTACGTCTTTTATCTCAGCCTTCTCTGATAAAGCTCCCCTAAATTCTATTTAGTTATATTATTAAAGTATCAAAAACAAGCTAATATTGCAATACAAGATAGTGATTTTAATTTTCAATAAAAAATATTTTCTATAACTAAATTTATTGCAATAGAATGTAATTCTATCCATTTTTACTAGAATTATTGTTATTATTAGACCCTGGTGCTATACTGATTTTAGATTATCAGTATAGGGAGAATGACTATGAATAATATCAGAATTAATGTTGAATCAGAAATAGGCAACTTAGAAGCCGTCATTTTACATAAACCTGGAAAAGAAATGGAAAGGCTCACACCTGATACACTGGAAGAGTCCCTCTTTGAAGATATTCCTTGGGTAAGGCAAATGCAAGTAGAACATGATGGATTTGCTGATGTATTAAGAGAAAATGGAGCTAAAGTATTCTATACAAAAGACTTACTACGTGACATTCTTAAATCAAACGGGATCAAAAAGAAATTGCTTAAAGATGTTTTAGCTAACGCCCTATTGTTTAATAATACATTAGAAAGTTTTTTATTTGACTATTTATATGATTTAGAAATAGAAGAATTCATTGATTGCATGATTTCTGGAGTCACAAAGAGCGAAGTTCCTGATGGTGACAGAATCATGACTTTAACAGATTTTGTAGAAAGTGATAAAAGCTTTTATTTAAACCCTATTCCTAATTTATATTTTATGAGAGATCCAGCTGCTGTTGTTGGCAATGCTATTTCAGTAAGCACTATGTTCTCACGAGCAAGACAAAGAGAGAGTATCATAATGCAACATATCTTTGATAACCACCCACTCTTTCTTACTAATGAAACACCACTACTACATCACGTAGATAGTCCTACTAGTATTGAAGGCGGAGATATATTAGTGTTAAATGAAAAATCAATTGCAGTTGGTTGTTCTGTAAGGACTTCTGCACCTGCAATTGAAGATTTGGCAGAGAAAGCTTTTGCCTACTTGAGTAAGCTTGAGCAAATTTTAATAATTGAGATTCCTAAGGTAAGAGCATTTATGCATTTAGACACAGTTCTTACTATGGTTGATTATGATAAGTTTACAATCTATCCTGGAATTGAGCCCTTAGTTAAAGTTTATAGAATTGAAAGAGGAAAAGATGGCTTGATATACAGTACTGTAAACCATAAGCTTTCAAAAGCTTTAGGAATGGCACTGAATACTCCAATTGAGCTCATTAGAAGCGGTGGTGGTAATCCAATTACAGCTGCCAGAGAACAGTGGAACGATAGCACTAATACCTTAGCAATTGCACCTGGCAAAGTAGTTACCTACAGTAGGAATGAAGCGTCTAACGATGTTTTGCGAAGCTATGGAATTGATGTAATTGAAATTGCAGATTCTGAACTTATCAGAGGTAGAGGTGGCCCAAGATGTATGAGTATGCCACTAAGAAGAAAATCTTTATAAATAAAGTAACCCCTAGCATTTTGATATGCTAGGGGTTACTTTATTTATAACTTCTACTTAACAATGAAGTCTTTTACTACTCTTTGTCCATTCTCATTAATTGCATATTGAATTATTATTTCTTCACCTGACTCAATTTCACCATGTATTTCCTCTTCTAATTCCATATGAAGCATAAATACTACTGGGAAAGAGTCTACTGCTACTTCAATAAAATTGCTGTCTGCTCGACCAGTATATATACCGCCAATTGTATGGTTTTCAGTTCCATAACCAACCTCAAGAATCTCAACTAGAACTAACCTACCATGTTCATCCATATAAGCATTAAATAGCATTAAATCTTCAATTCCAATAGACTCAATAATATCCATCTGCTCAATTAAAATCTCTTCACTAAGCCTCAAAGCCATAACTTGCTCATCACTTGTCATGTCTTGAAGTTGATAAGAAAGTGTTGTATCAATTTCTATAGAATTTGCATCTATTTGCCCATTAAATCGTGCTAGCACTTGACTTAATTGACCTTCTTCTGCTTCTTCTATTTCTAAATCTGATATATCAAGCTCTACCTCTAAGTTGCTAGTTCCTGGAAACTCTAGAAGCAAAGCTGGGTAAGTTAAAACCATAATAACCATATCATCTTCCTCAGGCTCATCTAGCAAAGCTTTCGCACTAAATTTGCCATTAGAAAATTGTTCATCTTCTAATAATATACTATACCCACCTGTAACTCTTTCTCCAGCAGCTATTAATAAATAGCTTGCCTCTTCTGTTTCGTATATATAATACCCAAACTCTTGATGGTTCTCTTCATACCAATTAAGAACATCTTCATTTTCAATATTCTCCAAACTAATTACAGAGAAATCACCTGCACCATTATCTAAATCTGTAGCATTAGTACATCCTATTATAATAAGTGTGAATACAAGCATTAAACCAATTATTTTTCTCATTTCATCATCTCCTTGCTTATCTTATAAGACTCAAATTAGCTGAAAAAGTTCCATATACTTCTTTTTATCGTAATATAAAAGCATAAAAAATAGAAAGATGTCTATCTTTCTATTACTCTAATCTCTCTATTAACTTAAGCTTATATCCAATTCTGTTAACTTCATCAATCCCTAAAACACTACCTTCTGTTGGTCTTTGATTTAGCTTAAGTGCAATAGCTAATTGTCTGGGAGATTGTCTATATTGTATTCTATTCATCTTTACATTTTCATTTAAAATTTGTGAAAAAATAACGGCTGTTGCTTCATGACCAATAGCTGAGACATACCCATTTTTTCCTACTAAAGCTTTAGCTTCATCACCTGAAATATCACTTATTCTATATTTCCCATTAGCAGTTATCACTACCCCATTGAATAATGCAACTGGATAATTGTCTTTCATGTAAATCCCCATCTCTATATCTACTTCAATACATTATACCATGAGCTTTATGGTGTTAAAACAAAAAGCTATGAATTTCATAGCTTAATAAGTTTATTCTGTTTGAAAAATTACAATTGCTCCCATTTGAGGTGGCAAGCTAAGCATGACATTAGGTGGTGAAATAATCTCTATAAACTCTCCTACTGAAAGTTTGCCATTTAATACTGTGTTTTTTGAGAGATGAATGACTTTTGCAGTATCCATATCATACTCTAATGATTCATCTGTCAAGACAATGATTTTACCATTTTCAGTTTCACTAATCTCGCTAATATAACCTGCATAAATGGTAAAGTCTTGATTATGAGCAATCAATTTATCCTCCTCAAAATCAAGAGCTATATCAACCATCAATGTGAGAAACTCTAGTGGCACATACATTTTGTTATTTTGTATTATTGGTGCACTGCTTAACTCTCTAGGTGCCATACGCAACTTATAATAACTATTATTATTCACTTTAATAATTGAATGATAGGGACCTCTAACAATCTCTACACTTTTATCTTCATTATTGTAATTAACCTCAAAGTTAAACTTCTCAAGAATAGGACGGATATGAACCATATTTAGTCCATTTACCTCAGTTATTCCCAGCTCAGTTTTAATTGCTTCTTGATCCTCTAAATCAGATTCCTCACTAAACAAATCTATATCTGAAGGTAGTTCTGAATTAATAGGCCTTACCTCTTCACCTAAAGCAAATGCTCCACTGAAAAGTATAGCTGAAATTAATAAAACACTTATAAGTTTTCCCATAATTAGTTCTCCTCTACTCCTTTTATAAATACAACGTACAAAGATAAACTTTGTTCCAACTAGCTTTAATTATTGTAAAGGAGATACCAGCCTTCCTAATGATTCTAAGATTTTATGTCTTAATGGTCTAGCTCTAAACTCTGAAAGTAATATTTCATCAGAATCTACAAAGTCTTTTCTGAAATCTCTGATAACTCTTGAGACCACCTCTTTATCATAGATAAAGGCATTAACTTCATAACTAAGCTCTAAAGAGCGGAAATCTAAGTTTGCTGTTCCTATTGAAGTACAAACATCATCAAGCAAAAACATTTTTGCATGAATAAATCCTTTATTATACCTATATATCCTTACTCCTGCTTCTAGCAAATCTTCAATATTATCTTGTGACGCCCAATAAACAAAAAAATGATCTGCCTTGGACGGAATAATGATTCTTACATCAATACCACTTAAAGCTGCTGTTTTAAGTGCTAACAAAACTCCCTCGTGGGGAACTAAGTAAGGAGTAGTAATCCATAGTCTTTCCTCTGCTAGAGTAATCATCTTAAAATATGCCTGCATAATATTTTGCCAACTTGAATCAGGTCCACTGGCAACTATTTGCATTAAAGTATCCCCATATGTTATATATGGAGGGTAATAATTTGAGTCTACAGGAAGTTCTTCTTTTGTAACATGGGCCCAGCCACTAAAGAAAATAAGCTGCAAGATGGCTGATGCCTCTCCTTTAATTTTAAGATGAGTGTCTCGCCAAAACCCTAAACGCTTATTCCTACCCAAATACTCATCACCGATATTTAATCCACCAACAAAGCCTATGGTGCCATCTACTACAGTTATTTTCCTGTGATTACGATAGTTCAAATCTCTAGAAAGCAAAGGAAATAGCACTGGATGGAAAGGTCTAATCTCTACTCCTGCACCTGACAAATCATTAATAAATGCATCAGAGAGTTTCCAGCAACCTACAGCGTCATATATTATTCTTACTTCTACTCCTTCTTTAGCTTTTTTCATTAATAACCTTTTAAATCTTTCCCCTATCTCACTATCTTTAATAATAAAGTATTCCATATGAATGTGATGCCTAGCATTTTCAATAGCCTTAAGCATTGAGTCAAAGGTAGCCTCTCCATTAGTTAAAACCTCAACATCATTGTTAGATGTCATAATTGAACTAGAATTTTGCAATAATAGATTAATTAGCTTTCTAATATTAGTCTTGTTTCTAAATAAATCTTTTGACTTTAAGGCACTTGTTTGCATTTTAGCAGTATCTGCTAAATACATAGGGTCTTTAAGACCTTTGTCTGCTAAGCTTCTTCTCTTAAAAGTAGTTCTTCCTAAAATAATATAAAGAACAAAGCCAACCCATGGCAAAAGAAACAAAACTAGTAGCCAAGCTAATGTTTTTGAAGGATTCTTATTCTCTAGAAAAATAAAAATTGCAATTAATAAAATATTAATAGAAAAGATAATATTAAAAAAGTTTCTTATCTGCATCACAAGTTGTGTTTGGAATATATTAATACCAATCGTTCGAAAACCTATATATATTAGAAATATTCCAGCCAACACAGCTGCGATTATTAAGAGCGTTTTTTTCATAGTTTTTTCCATAAATCATACACCTCACTTCTCTCTTATATAATAACCTCGCTAGAAGATAATAACAAGTCTGACTCATGTTCTACTTTTAATATCGAAAAAAAAGCCCTACCTATTATAGGTAGAGCCTATTTTCTATTTTGATCTCATAGGGTCTGTTTTTAGCACTTTTATTAGTGAAAACATTGAAAAAATCATAATAAATGCAAAAGGGAATGCTGCAACAATTGAAGCGGTTTGCAACATTTGAAGACCATTTATGCTACCAAGCATTAATGCTAATGCCAAAGCAGATTGAATAATACCCCATGTGATTTTACGCTTAGTACTAGGATTTAAGTCACCATTTGAAGATAACATGCCTAAGACAAAAGTTGCTGAGTCAGCTGATGTTATAAAGAATGTAGATAAAAGCAATAATGCTATCATTGATATCAATGATCCTAGTGGATAATGCTGCATTACTGCAAAAAATGCAGTAGCTGTATTAGAAATAGCACCAGTAGCTACTTCAAGCCCTTGATTAATTCCTGTAGCTCCAAATACTGCAAACCATAAAAATGAAGCCAATGTTGGCGCTAGTAAAACACCTGCTACAAACTCTCTTATAGTTCTTCCTTTAGAAATTCTGGCAATGAATGTGCCTACAAAAGGTGCCCAAGCAATCCACCAAGCCCAATAAAAAACTGTCCAGCCACTAAACCAACTAATATCACCAAATGCATTAATTTGAAAGCTGTCTCTTAAGAAGTTTCCTGCATATAAACCAATACCGTCCACAAAAGTATTAATAATTAAAAGTGTTGGCCCAATGATTAAAGTTGCTCCTAGTAAAACCGTCGCTATTGAAACATTAAGGTTTGAAAGAAATTTAATACCTTTATCAAGACCTGTTACCGCAGAAATCATAAATAAAATAGTAACTATGGCAACTATTAGTATTTTAATCAAATCAGTTTCAGGCACATTAAATAGAAAATTTAAGCCACTATTTATTTGCAAGGTACCTAAGCCAAGAGATGTTGCTACTCCTGCTACTGTAGCGAAGACAGCTAAAATATCTATCGCCTTTCCAATAGGACCACTTGCTCTCTCTTCACCAATTAGTGGTATAAATACACTACTTATTAAACCAGGTTTACCTTTTCTAAACTGCATATAGGCTAATGCTAAAGCAAGCACTGAATAATTAGCCCAAGGATGTAATCCCCAATGAAAAAAGGACTTTTTAATTGCAAAGTCAGCTGCAGCAGCTGTGCCGCCAGCTACTCCTACTGGATTTACAAAATGATTAAGAGGTTCAGCAACTCCCCAGAAAACTAGGCCTATCCCCATACCTGCTGAAAAAAGCATGGCAAACCAAGAAATAGTACTGTATTCAGGTTTTGAGTCATCATCACCGAGCTTTATTTTGCCATATCTGCTAAATGCTAAATAGATAGCAAATGCTACAAAAGAAAACATTGTAATGATGTAAAACCAACCAAAATTACTTCCTATAAAACTAAAGGCTGAGTTAGCTGCTGTCTCAAATCCTTCTGGTAAAAAAAGTCCCCATAATACAATCGCTAAAGTTATAATTATTGAAACATAAAATACAGTTTTACTTTTACTCATATGAATCTTGTATGATATAGTCGTGGACTAAATCATACTCTCCTTTCCATTTTGTTAAAGCGAGGAGGCGACTCCTCACTTTATATTTTTACTTTAAATATTGTCTGTTCTGCTACATCTTCAGCAAGTGCATCAAGAGCGACTCCTACTCTATGATAACGCAACTTATATTGCTCTTCTTTACTAGTTGAAGGGTCTCCTAATGGATACGGTATGGAGATTGTTGGGACCATCTTGTTTGCACCTACAGACTTAGCTACTGGAATAAGATTAGCCATTTGTACTACTGGAATTCCTGCTTTTTCAATTTCTTTAACCATCGTTGCACCGCAACGTGTACAAGTTCCTCAGGTAGAAGATAGAATTACAGCATCAACATTTTCACTCTTAAAGTATTCTATCATTTCTATAGCCATTCTAGCTGCTTCACCTTGAGTAGTACCTGTTCCAA
>PWPR01000139.1 GCA_003557085.1 Clostridia bacterium
AATCACTAACAATCATGCTAATCTTATTAAATGACATCGCTACCACTCCCATCATACCAAATTGTTGCTAGCTATTATTATACAATCAGCTTAGCTTGTCAACTTAATAACTGTTTCTGCCTAAATCGTATTATTGATATGTTGTTATAATTTCTTTAAATAAGTCTACAACTAGATCTATTATTTTATCATTGAAATCATAACTCTTAGTATGGACTTGGGGATAGTCAACTCCATTACCTACATAAAAAATTGCTCCCTTTGTTGCTTCTGTAAAATAGCCAAAATCCTCAGAACCTCTAAAGCCTTTTTCTAGTTCAACCACTCTATATCCTAGCCTCTTTGCAGCCCTTCTTATCTTATCTGTACTCTCTTTATGGTTTGTGGTAACTGGGAACTCATCTTTATAAGAAATCTCTAGTTTTAAACCTTCTTCATTAGCAACCCTTTTTGCTAGCTTAATAATGGATGCTTCAAAATCTAAGAAATCCTTTTCTAGCTCTGCTCGAAAAGTAATTAATAGTTTTCCTTTATGAGCAGCTATTCCAAATGCTTCTTCTCCTATATCCACCTGTATTACAGTAGATAAAACATCTCCATAATAGCTTTCATTGCTTTCTAGTTTAGGTAAACTCTTAATTATTTGCGCAATTGCATATGCAGGATTTCTGCCGTTTTCTGGTCTACTAGCATGGCTAGGCAATCCAGTCATCTCAACTATCATACCTTTTGAAGCAAAGTTGTTGGTTCCATCAATTACTAATATTGCTCCTTCTTCTGCTCCGCTCGTATTATGATAAGCAAATATCTCATCTATTTGACAGTCTTTTATAAACTTAACACACTCAATTGCACCCTGTGCTGTCTCTTCTGCGTGCTGGAAAAGAAAATAGATGTTTTCGTCAGCACCACTTTGGTCAATCTCTAGTGCTAATCCACAAAGAGTAGCAGAGTGCCCATCATGGCCACATTTATGTGAGACACCCTTATTCACTGATCTGTGAGGTATATCTATATACTCATCCATTTTTATTGCATCAAAATCAGCTCTAAAAGCAATATTCTTTTTACCAGCAACTGCATAATAAATAGCATAAAACCACTTACCCTCATCAACTATCTCCAAACTTGTATGTTTTGATAAGAAGTCTATCAAAATTTGCTTAGTTTTCTCTTCATAGTATGAAACTTCAGGACTTTTATGTAGCTCATGCCTTAACTTAGTTACTAATTTCAAGTTATCAGTCTTCATGTAACCAGCCTCTCTTATACATTTTTATATATATTCTGTTAAACTACCAAATATCCTTTGCCTCATAAGACTAATTAGAAGCCATCATCTCTCTTTTCATTATATTGACTTAAAGAAGCTTCGTAATATATTTGAGAAATCTTCTGGGTTATCTAAATTTGCCACATGCCCAGCATTATCAAGCGTTTCAATAAAGCCTAAGTCTGAAATTTTTATAGTCTCAAGTGTTTCTTCTAAAGTCTTATTTATTTCCTTATCATCACTAGCTTTTATTAAAAGATAGGGTATATTAATGTTTTCTACTATCTTTAGATAATCATATTTGCCAATATTAGCTCTTAGAAGAGGTATTGCTTTCTTTGCTTGTGTGAACATACTAAATACCTTATCTTGTACTTTTTCACTCTTTGAAACACTACGAGCCAAGAGTTTTAGATATGTATTGGGAAGAAATCTAATCATAAATCTATCTATACTGACTACTAGGCTTATCATAGCCTGAGATAAAGAAAGCTTAGCTGTAGTACCATACGTCACTAAGGACCTTATTTTACCTCTATCCATACTGACTAGTTCATAGCCTATAATCCCGCCTGCTGAATTACCTACTAGATAATACTTCTCTATATTCAACTCTTTTATCAATTTAGATATGTGTCTAGCCAAATTATTTACAGAAAAACTACTTTTGCTTGGATTTTTTTCCATAGCTGAGTTGCCATGTCCAGGAAGTGACAATGCCAAAACACTATATTCATCAAATAATTCAAACTGTTTTATGAATTGTTGTAGATTTCCTCCTACTCCGTGAACAAACACTATACATGGATCATTTATTTTTTTATAAGCATATTCTGTTTTGATTCCATTTATTTCTATAAATTTAGTTTCCATTTTTCTTAACCCCTATACCATTTAGTAAAATGTCAATTACTTCTTTTGCTTCCTTTGTCGCATCAAACTCCTTTTCACTCATAAGAAATAAGCTCATTTTCTGCCCTACTAAAGCTTGGTAGTAAAAAACATGTTGCTCAAAATCTAGATCTTCTCTTATCAAACCTTGCCCGATTGCCTCTTGAATTGCATTTCTAGCACTCTTTGTAGCTACCTCTTGCCATTTGCTTAGCTTATCCTTTGTCTTATCTTTAAGCGTGGGTACTTCTTGATAAAACAGCTTATATGTTTGGAAATTACTCTTTAACCTTCTAAAAATAAATTTAGTAATTTCTATTAGCTTCAAATCAAAAGCAGTAATTGTCTGATTAATCTCATTAAAATGATTGTCCTCTACTATGATTTCCTCCAGCAAGTCATATAAAATTTCTTCTTTAGATGAGTAATACTCATATATCGTAGTTCTGGCAATTGAAATATTTTTTGCAATAGCACTCATAGTTGTTTTTTCCATGCCTTGAGATAAAAATAGTCTCTTAGCTGCTATTCTAATTTCTTCTTTCCGTTTCTTCATTTTCAACCTCTTTCCGACACTGTGTCGCTTGTACTATAATTATACCGTCATTGTGTCGGCTGTCAAGTGATTTATTATAGCTTATGGATAAACAATTTTGATACAAAGTAGTACACTTTTTCTTTTAAGATAATTTTTTCTTATGTTATTGATTAATTTTATTGATATTATTCTTTAGAACTGCTATTATATTCATGGATTAAAAGGAGGACATAAAATGTTAATTGATCTTCATGTTCATACAAAAGAGTTTTCATCCTGTAGCAAGGTTTCTTTTGCTGAAATTATAGAAGCTGCGAAAGCAAAGGGTCTTGCAGGGATCTGCATAACTGATCATGACAATTATGGTGCTAAAGACTTAATTGCTAAACATCAAGAAGACAATTTTACAATAATTCTTGGTATAGAAGTATTAACTAATCAGGGAGATATTTTG
The DNA here is from genome assembly GCA_003557085.1 of Clostridia bacterium. Lineage (GTDB taxonomy): Bacteria > Bacillota > UBA994 > PWPR01 > PWPR01 > PWPR01. The sequence goes on from PWPR01000139.1 coordinate 3,157, forward strand.
GTTTTTGGTGCTTATGATATTCCTGAAGATACTATAGATGCTGCTGAGTTAGTATCATTAGTAAATGATCAAGGTGGTGTGACCATTGCTGCGCATCCTTACAGAGCCAATAACAGAGGAGTTGGCGACCATATCAATAGTTTGCCTGGTTTAACTGGAGTAGAGATACTCAATGGGAACACAGTAAAGGAGAATAATCTTAGAGCTTTAGCCGCTGCTCAAAATAATGACAAAGTGCTCATAGCAGCAAGTGATGCTCATCTAGCTTCTCAAGTAGGAAAATATGCAACAAAATTTAGTACTAAAATTGAAAATGTTGATGATTTAGTTAATGCAATCAAATGTAATTATGTTACTCCTATGGTTTATTGCCAAACTGATAATAAGTTCTATAAGATGGAGGAAGTTTATGAAAAAGTTTAGTTTAGTTGTTTTAAGTTTAATCTTAGTATTGAGCGTTACTGCTTGCAATAATGAATCTGCGGCAGAGACCGGAGAAAATATAGACCTAAGCGCTCCTTACATGATTAATTATGATGAAGAAATGGCAGATGTCAGCTTAAATGTATATTCTGTAAGCGATATTACCCATGTACTTAATGCTTTTACAGAAGATACGGGCATTGATGCCAATGTACTACAAATGACAAACGGTGAAATTCTTCAAAGAGTTCAACATGAAAAGGACTCTGGTCAAGTACTAGCAGATATTTGGTACCGTGGAGGTGCTGATGCTTTTGTTGATGCTGCCAGCAAAGGATATTTTACTTCTTATCAATCACATGAACTGGAGCACTTTGCTGATTACACTAAAGATGATGAGGGTTATTGGAGTGGAACAACTATGACTCTTGTTGGTTGGGTAGTAAATACTGCTGTCCTAGAAGACTTAGGTGTTGATATTCCAACAAAGTGGGACGACTTACTAAATCCGAAACTGCATGATATGGTTTCTATGCCTAACCCAGCTATATCTGGAACAGCTTATAATACTGTAAGTGGTATTTTACAAGTAAGAGGAGAAGAAGCTGGTTGGGAGTATTTTGATCAGTTAATTGAACAAGTCCCTTTCTTTACTCCAAGAGGTAGTGACCCAACTAACTTAGTAATGGCAGGAGAAGCCGCTGTTGGCATCATAGCAACTTTTGGAGAGCGCGATATGAGGAACAATGACAACCCTGTGATTAAATTAATTTACCCTGAAGATGGAACCGGGTGGTGGCCACAACCTTTAGCCATTTTAGAAGGAGCACCAAATGGTGACGCTGCAAAAGTTTTTGTTGACTGGGTTCTTTCAGAAAGAGGAATGTCAAGAATCATTGAAATGGATAGCGTTCTTGGCTTGAGGCAAGGTATTGAATCACCAGATGAACTATTAAGACTAGATAATGTTAACTTGTTTCCTACCGACTTTGAGCAAAATGCTTTACTTAGAGACAGCATTTTGGAAACATGGAATCAAAAAGTCACCCTAGCGGGTAAGTAAATAATCCTTAAGGCACAGCCAATGCTGTGCCTTATTATAAAAGTGGAGATGTAATTATGAAAATAAAAGCTTTCAGCAAAAAAGTAATAGACATATTTCTTATAGTCCTTCTTTTCTACTTTTGTACTATGCCAATAATAGGTGTAATCTTAAATGGAATTAGTGGAGAAGGCCCAATAGCTACGCCAACAAGATGGCAAGTCAACATGACTTTACTTCAGAACAGCTTAAGAGTCTCTTTAATAGTGACTATTATTGCAGTAGTTTTTGCTACTACAGCAACAATAACTCTTAATAGAATCAAGTTTAGAGGAAGAAATATCTTAAAAGTTATGATGCTCTTACCTCTTGTCAATCCAGCTTTTGTTGGCAGCATTTCATTCATTATGTTATTTGGTAGAAGAGGTCTTATTACTTACAGATTGCTAGGGCTGAATACTTCTCCTTACGGAATTCAGGGGATAATAGTTTTGCAATCTCTTGCTTTTACTACATTAGCATACTTAATAATTTCAAGTGGAATTAGAAATATAGATACAACTATAGAAGATGCTGCTAGAAATCTAGGTGCTTCAGAAACTTCTGTTTTTTTTAGAATTACTTTATCTACAATTTGGCCAGAGATTATTACAGCAGCACTTTTAGTTTTCTTAGCCTCTATGGCAGACTTTACTACACCTTTGATTATAGGTGGAAGCTTTAGAACTTTAGCTTCTGATCTTTATTTGCAGATTACCGGCTTATATAATTTGCAATCTGCTAGTGTAACAGGAATTATACTCTTTATACCTTGTTTCATAGCATTCATACTACACAGATATGTAATTAGTAAGAAAAGATACACTGATGCTTCAGCTAGTTCAACTATAGAATATCAGGAAATTGCTAAGCCAATTAAATATGTAGCAATTTTTATTTCTTCCATTACTGTAATATTCTTTCTTGTAAATGTAACTTTTATTATTGTTGGTGCATTTACAGTCAGTTGGGGCTTTGATTACACGTTTACCCTCACTCACTTAAGAACTGCTGTAGATCAAGACTTTAATAAGTTACTAAGACCTTTACTTAACAGTTTCACATTAGCAATAGTTACTGCTTTCATTTCATCCTTTATAGGTGTAATGCTAGCATATAGAATAGAAAGAAAAACTATTGTAGCTCCAAAAGTTGTCGATTTTATCTGTTTATTTACTTCTGCTGTCCCTGGAGTGCTGTTTGGCATTGGATATTTGGTTATCTTCAAGTATTCATTTTTTGGTGTAGGACAAGCTATTTTTAAGTCTGCAAATCCAATTATTCTTCTTGGGACAGGTATAATTATCTATATAATCTGCATAGCAAGAAGTGTAAACTTATCAATGAAATCCTGTTATGCTTTGCTTAAACATGTTGACCCTGACTTAGAAAATGCTGCATATAACTTAGGAGCTGGTAAACTAAGAACATTAATTTACATAATACTGCCAGTTTTAAAAGATGCTTTTGTTAACTCTTTCATCAGAGTTTTCTCATCTACAATGACAACATTAGGAGCGATAGTATTTCTCTTGATGCCTGCAAACAAAGTTATTATTCAAGTTATTTTTCAAGCTATTACTGGTGCAAATTTAGGCGCTACTGCTGTAATGGCCTTAATGCTATCTAGCTTTACTTTAATGTGTATGCTAACTTTCTATTTCTTAGCATATGGTAAAAACACAATCACTAGAATAAGGAGAAAGGTGACATGGAAATAAAACTAAGAAATATTTCGAAAACTTATGGTGATTTTAAAGCTGTAAAAGATGTTTCACTAGAAGTAGAAGATGGTACAATACTCGCTTTACTTGGACCTTCAGGCTGTGGTAAAACTACTTTACTCCGTATGATTGCTGGATTAATCCCTGTGACTAGCGGCAATATTTACTTTAACTCTAAAGATGTTACAACTTTATCTCCTCAAAAAAGAAATGCAGCCATGGTTTTTCAAAACTATGCACTTTTTCCTCATATGGATGTATATAATAATGTTGCTTTTGGACTAAAGACAAAAAAAGTTGCTAAGAATCTTATACAAAGAAAAGTAAATGAAATACTAGCAGGCGTGGAGCTAAGTGGCCTTGAAAGGAGAAGAATTCAAGAACTATCTGGAGGTCAAAGACAGCGTGTAGCTTTAGCAAGAGCACTTGTTACGCAGCCAGACATTCTATTATTTGATGAACCGCTAAGCAACTTAGACCCTAAGCTTAGAGTGACAATGAGACAGTCTATTAAAATGCTCCAAAGAAAACTCGGAATTACTACTGTTTATGTAACTCATGATCAGGAAGAAGCGATGGCAGTTGCAGACAAAATAACTGTAATGAACCAAGGCATTATCCAGCAAACTGATACACCAAGCAATTTATATTACAAGCCTATTAATAGTTTCGTAGCTGATTTCATTGGTCATGCTAATATTTTACCGATAAGTCATCAAAGTGACTCTATTACAGTCCTTTCAAAAACTATGCCTTTGAATCAAAGTAATAAAGACAAGACTTATGCAATGATTAGACCTGAAAACTTCAAGTTACAGGAAACAGGCATTAAAGGAAAGGTGTTAATTAGAGAAGATTTGGGTTTAATAATTAGGTATCACATTGAAGTTCTAAACCATATAATAAAGGTGGATGTTTTAAATCAGACAGGCATGACTCCTTATATGGTAGACAACACAGTTTTTTTAGATTTTGATCCAAGTTTTATTCATTATTTGAGCTCGTAAGATATCTCCACCTTTCATTCAGGGGTGGAGATATTTAGTTTTAAATACAGAAAACCCAAGATCAAATTGATCTTGGGTTGTAGTTTTAACAAATTATAAAGATGTTACGTTTTCTGCTTTTGGACCTTTTTGTCCAGGTGTAACGTCAAAGCTTACTGCTTCGCCTTCTGCTAAAGACTTATGTCCTTGTTTGTTAATCGCTTGGTAATGTACAAATACGTCTGTTCCGTCTTCTGCAGTTATGAAACCGTAACCTTTTTGGTCGTTAAACCATTTTACTGTGCCTTTTGTCATTAAATAAATACCTCAAATACTTTTAAATTCCTAAAAAACTGCTGTTTTCTAGTTCTGATACACTATAACAGATATATCGCAAAAGGTATATAGCTTTTATCAATTTATGCAAGTTTTTTTGTAAAATTGACTGTTTTACTCTACTCTTAACATCTTGTTCGCTTTGTGTTCGCTTTTTCCTTTTGCACGATAAAGTTTTCTACTTAGCATTTTTTAGCATAGTCACTGTTGCTTGCCTTATAGTATCTAACTTATACTCCTTACTTTTTTGAGTAATACTTATAAAATCAAACTTATTACCTTTAACATGATCAACAAATCTTTCCATATTTGCTAAACAAGGCACCACTCCATTTCCAGACCCACCAGCTGCGGCAACGGAGATAACTGGTTTATTAAGAAAGATTGACTCTTTATCTGCCCATGCTTTTGATGCCTCACATCTTCTAAGTCTATCCAAAAATGCTTTGATTGATTCACTCATGTCCCACCAATATACTGGTGTTATGATTACATAAGCATCAGCCTGAGAGAGCTTTTCTCTAGCTTCATTGAACTGATCTTCAATAATACATTTATGCTCGACCCTACAAATACCCCAGCCATTATCACATGCCTGGCATAACTCAATCTTCATCTTGTCTAAATCGTAGTGAGTAACTTCAGCTTTTAATTCCTTTACACCTTCAATAGCACTTTTAACACAGTCCGCTGTTAGTCCTTTTTTGTTTGGGCTTCCTGAAATGATTGCTAATCTCATTATCTAACTCCTCCTATTAAACTTTTTTAGTACATGTCTGATACACGATGGAAAGCTCTTACTTACTTCCCAGCGTTGCTCCTTAGGTAAGTTTTCATACAAACTTAGGTATGTATAAGCTAAATGAATTTCACCAACTGCCTTTGCTCTGACTAAAACCCTTTTTAACTCATCTATAGCTAAGTAATCACTAAAACAACTTAAATAAGCCAGTTCTATCTCTCTTATCTCCTCATCTTTAAAATCACATTCAGCAAAAAATGTTGCTAAGCTAAGAAACGGATGTGTCACGCAAATATCAGTGAAATCAAAGAATATCACTCTTTCTTTTCCAAATGCTATATTAGCTAAGTACAAATCTCCATGTTCAATAGTATCTGGAATTGTATTATCCAGTTTAACACATTCATTTTTCAGCTCTCTCTCTAAACTAAACCAAAGAGCTATTTCATTAGTTGTTAAAGAACACTCTTCATCTCTTACTACATTCTTTATTCTTTGTGATATAAAATCAATGTGCTCAATCAGCTTAGGCATTCTTCTATCAGTAATTCCCTTGGCTAGCAAACCCTTGACCTGATCCATCTCCCCTATTTGCATCTTTGCATAGTCTTTTAATACTCTCATCCATATCTCTTTATCTTGACACTCTGCAAGTAAAGGTAAACCTATATCTTTTGTAATAAAACAACTATTTTTCAAATCATAGTTGTACAAGCTTTGCACATTTTGTGGATATCTTGTTGATAAGTGCTTGATTATTGTTAATTCATTCTGGAAAAACTCTGGAATAACTTTGAAATAATATGTTTCTCCTGCAGCAATTTTCATTACACTAGATAGAGAACTAACCTTAATTTGTGTAATTGAATAATCTTCAAAATTAAGATTTAGATAAACTGTTAAATCTTCATACCAATCATAATCAGCCCATTTGGGAACATCCTTTGCTAATTCCCTCTCTGAAATAGGGTTGTCTTTAACCTTTTCGATATTTAAATAAACATACTCTTTATCTATAGGAGATAGTACTCTAGCTAAATATACTGCCTCTCTATCATTATATGAGAAGCAGTGCCTTACAAAAACATCCATTTGCAAATCCTTCTTAACAGCCTTTACTAAACATTCGCAATATGCATAATGAAACTTAGGCAAGTCAATAGAAGGCAATGTGAAATTTTCTTTGTTTACTAAAATATCACCTGCGCTATTTTCAATCATCAAATATACTTTCATAAACTTCACCTACTATTATTATATTATTCTACCTTTAAGGACTAGTTCCTTTATTAAGTATTAATATCTACTATTTGCTCTCTATTAAATCCACTTTTTTAACATACTGTATGTATAATGCAGACTTGACATATATTTCATACAACTTACTTAAAGATTACTTTAAAATTCATAATATACATACCTATATGATGAGTTCTTTATACAATTATGCTATATTTAAATTAAAGCAATGTTACTTTTAGTACCGTATTGGAGGTGTCTTAATGAGGGAAAGTAATAATCGAGGTTTTACTTTACTTGAACTACTAGCCGTATTGATTATCTTAAGCTTATTGCTAACTCTCATAACTCCTAGAGTATTAGCAACAATTAGTAATGCCAGAGAAGCTGTTTGCATAGAAAATAGAAGGACTATAAAAAGAACTTATCATACTTATTATTCTGAACATCTTATTTACAATTTAGATAATCCTATAACCCTTGAAAACTTAATAAATGCAAACGAAGTACCTAATAACTTTCCACTTAATATGAACAAAAAGTTTTGCCCTTCAGGAGGTACTATAGTATATCAAGATGGTGAACTGCTATGCACTTTTCATGACAACGCCCATATCTCTTTAATCAGTATACCTAATGTAATTAGTGAAAATGTTTTCGTTTATGGAACAAGTCTTGTTTTTTCAGGCAGCAATATTTCTGGCAGCAATGCTACAATTATTATTGATGGCAATCTAAATACTGCCGATCTTAACTTAGGGACACAAATCGATATTTCTAATATATTTATTACAGGTAGTGTTTCATTATTAAGTGGAAGCACGGGTCTGGGTTCTGAAAGCTCACCTGGAGAAATTCATGTAAGTAGTGATGTTACATTTGGAACTGGTGAGCGAAACATTTATGGTGATATGTTTATAAATGGGGATTTCCATATTGGGCAATCTTGGATTCACGGAAATGTTTACGTCAATGGAAACTTTATGATTTATTATGACAGCATATACAGGGATATAGGCAACTTCATTAGTGGTACTGCTGGGCATGTTTATTATTCTGGTGATTTGCTTACAGATTTAGACTTAAAAAGTCAGCAACTAATATCTGAAAAAGCGACAAAAGTTGATGAGGTAGAGCTAGCAGTATTACCTAAAGTAAAAGTACCTTCACTAAGGGAAGAAGCTTGGTATGATGCTAACAACTATCAAGATAATGGGCCACTGGCTTCAGGATCGCGGATTTTTACTTCTGAATTTTATGAAACTTCTCCTAACGGACCATTAGACAATATTGTTATAGTAGCTACAGAAGGAGATATTTCAATAACTGGTGCATGGAGTGGTACTATAACTGGAATTTTAGTTGCTCCAAATGGTAAAGTAACTTTCGGTGGTAGTGCCTTTGAGGGGTTAATCATTGCAAAAGAAGGCCTGGAAGTTATAACAGGAGGAACAAATATTGTATTTAGATCAGCCTTAGACTTTTTATCTGAAGATCAATTACCATTTATACCATAAGTGCCTACTAAGATAGGCACTTTTTTTTTAGATTATATGCAAAACACCTTCACTGCTATTTTATTGCTTCATAATATAACTCTAACTCCTCTTGATTACCGCAAATTATTAATTAAACTAAGCATCTTATCATGTTATAATAAGTAGGATTGGAAGTGGAATGCACTATGGATTCTAAGAGGAAACAAACAGAAGAAAAGCATTTAATTAGTAAAATGATCCATCTTTACTGTTGCAATAAGCACGCTCAAAAGCATAAGAGTTTGTGTGATGAATGTAGAAATCTATTAAATTATGCTTACGATAGAATTGATAATTGCCCTGTAATTAAAACCAAATCATTTTGCAGTTCATGTGCTCATAACTGTTATAATAATGAAAGAAGAATCCAAATTAAAAGGGTAATGAGATTTTCAGGTAAAAGAATGCTCTTTCATAATCCAATTGTTACAATTAAGCATCTAATTAAGACTTTAGAATATAAAATTAAAAAGAGGTAAATGGATGATGAAACCAGATAAATTTACAGTCCAAGATATTATTTTTATAGCAATACTCTCAGCAGCACTTACAATTGCTGGCTTAATTACCATGCCTTTAGTTATGACAGTAACTCTATTTGGTCTGAGAAACATGGTGTCAGCAATATTCTACTCAATTTTTAGCATTCTCGGCATAATGAAGATAAAAAAGCGTGGAACACTTACTTTGATTGGCCTATTTCATGGCACTGTACTTTTAATGATGGCTCCTGTCATGTTTTGGAGTATTTTAAGCGGGGCATTTTTAAGTGAGCTTATAGCAAGTTTGATTTTCAAAAGTTATCAGAGTGATAAAAGCAAGGTTTTAGCAGCGATGCTTTTTATTCCAATGACTTTACCTACTACTTTAGCCTTTACAATGGCAATTCATGGCATGACTTTTTCCCAGGTTGTGGAAAGTCCACTTATATCCATAGTAATATCA
>PWPR01000196.1 GCA_003557085.1 Clostridia bacterium
ATGAGCAAGATCTCAAAGTAATAAAACAGCTTTCAACAGGAGTTAGAGGTGGTAAAAATAATCTAGAGTATCGTGGGCAAATGCTAGACTTAAACGTTGAAATGGCAAGCTTATCAACAGGTTCATCAAACTTCCCAACAAGTGTTAACGCAAATCCAGTAGACATCGTCATAGATTTAGCAGAAAAAATGAAAGAAAATAATATAAAACCGGAAATAGAAGTATTTGACTCAGCAATGATAGCAAACGCCATGTATTTAGTGAAAAAAAGAGTACTGCAAGAGCCTCTTCATTTTAATCTAGTGATGAATGTTGGTGGATCAATTCCAGGAACGCCAAGAAATTTGATGTTTTTGGTAGAAAGTCTTCCCAAAAACTCTACTTGGACAGTTTCAGGTATAGGAAGATCTCAAGTGCAAATGATTACAATGGCAATTGCAATGGGAGGTCATGTTAGAACAGGTATTGAAGACACCCTAGAATATGAAAAAGGAGTTCCAGCTACAAACGAAATGTTAGTGCAAAGAGTAGTGAACATAGCTAAGGCAGTAGGAAGACCAATCGCTACTCTTGATGAAGCTAGAAAGATACTTAACTTAACTTAACTAAATAAAAGTTGCAGAAAGTTTTTAGTTGCTCTATTGAACTAGCTGTCATAAAAGTACAAGGGAGATGTTTTCATTGAGAATTGCTATCGCAGGTTTATTGCATGAAACGCATACTTTTTTACCTCATAAGACAACAGTATCGGACTTTAGATTATATAGAGGTGATCAAATGTTTGAACATCGCCAGATGAACACCTCTATGGGCGGAATAATTAATACTTGTGAGAAATATGATGTCGAGCTATTACCTACAATGATAGCCTCAGGTGGTTGCAGCGGAATCGTTTATGATAAGACATATCAAGAACTAATAGATGAAATATTACAAAGACTTGCAAAAATTGAGAATTCATTTGACGCTATTTTATTGTCATTGCATGGAGCTATGGTGACAGAAACTATTCAATCTGCAGAGTATGACATCTTAAAAAGAATTCGAGACTTAGTAGGAATGGAGATGCCAATTATGGTTGCTCTAGATTTGCATGGCAATCTAAACCAAGAGTTTATATGTTTAACAAATGGAGTATTTGGCTATCATTCAAGTCCTCATACTGATTGTCATTTAACTGGTGAAAGAACCGCTTTGGCAATGCTCAACTATTTAAAAGAACAAACTAATCCTAAAGTAACTTTTAAAAGGGCAAACTTAGTGATACCAAGCGTTTTTAGTGCTACTACACTTCCTCCAGCAAAAACTATTATGGATCGAGTGCGCTATTGGGTTGAACAATCAGAGGTAATTGATGTTTCTTTTTTCTTCGGCTTTGCTTGGTCAGATGTAGAACAATTAGGAGCATCCGTTGTTGCAATTACAGATAACAATCAAGATTTAGCACAAGAAATTTGTGAGGATTTGGTAAAACTTTCTCATGATTTACATCATGAGTTAACTACTGGGACCAATATATATTCAGTGGCAGAAGGCGTAGAACTAGCTATTAGAAAAGGTAATGACTCAAAAAAGCCTATAATTATTTTAGATCATTCAGATAGACTAAATGAGACAACGTTTGTACTAAAAGAATTGATTAAGCAAGGAGCAAAGAAAGCAGCACATCCTCTATTGTGGGACAAAGAAGCGGTGAAACTATGCCAAAAATCTGGAGTAGGTAATAAAATCACTTTAGCAGTTGGGAGTAAAAGCTCCAAAGACGGGGGTGGTCCCGTTAAAGTAACTGGCAAAGTTTTGTTTGTAGGTGAAAAACAGTATATTGGAACGGGACCAATGAGAAAAGGAAGTCTAGTTAATCATGGCTTAACAGCTATTTTAGATGTAAATGGTATATGGTTACAGCTAACCGAAAGAAGTAACTCTTTAATAGATGCTGATCCTATAATCCAATTTGGACGGGAGCTTAATGATTTTGATATAATTGTAACTAAGTCAAAAACACATTTTAGAGCAGTTTATGAAGAAGCTGGAGAAGAGATTATCATAGTAGATGCACCTGCATATAGCCCAGTTGATTTAAGTGTTTTCAACTATAATAATGTAAAGACAAAACTATATCCTCTTACAACAAAAGAAATTAAAGATATTATTTAAGATCAATAGGTTTTAAAAGTCATTAAGTAGAAAGTTCACTTTAGTTTCGCGAAATTCATATAGTATTTATGAAAATAAGAGATAGATAAAGATATTAGGCAATAGCTTGTTTATTTATCATAATAACGACTACAATGTGCTTAGATAAGACAAAATATCTAATGAAAGCATGACAGTAATTTTTTATAAAATGAATGGAGAAAACAATGAATAAAAGAGATAGACTAATTTTAGAGATGATGGATTTCAACAAAGGAAATGCTAAGCGAATTCAACATTTCATAAAGGTTTATGAGTTAGCTAGAATAATTGCTCAAATGGAGGCATTATCAAAATTAGAGATGGAAATATTAGAAGCAGCAGCAATAGTTCACGATATAGGGATTAAAGTATCCCTAGAAAAGCATGGAAAGTCCTCTGGAAAACTCCAAGAAATAGAGGGTCCTCCATACGCAGAAGCTATGCTCAGAAATTTGGGATACGATGAAGACGTTATATCTAGAGTTAGCTATTTAGTAGGTCACCATCATACATATGAAAATATTGATGGCATTGATTATCAAATCTTAGTAGAAGCTGATTTTTTGGTGAACTTATGTGAAGGAGATAGTGATCAAAAAAAAGTAGTTGAAACCTACGATAAAATATTCAAAACAGAATCTGGTAAGGAGATCTGTAAAACTATGTTTGGTTTCTAAACGAGAATAGCTAACTTTATAAAGAAACGGAAGAAGTACTAGGGCAATATCGCCAGAGCTACTGAAACTAAGTATAATCAAAAAGCAAAATGCACTCTACTTATATTGAAAAAAATAAAGTGATAAAAGAAGTATAAAATCCTTCAAAGGACCATGAGGGGTCTCAGTAATATATATCTGAGACCCCTTTACTGTATTTTATTGAGTGTTCAGATACACTTAGTGATCTTCA
>PWPR01000053.1 GCA_003557085.1 Clostridia bacterium
AGAGAATAGGCTCTATACGCCGATTGTACATTTGAAAAGTGGAGGAACAAAAATTGACAAGCTCTGGATCTAGTATAGTTTGTTGGAAACCAAAGAATTAAATAGCAAAAAAAGTATCAAGAAGCAACTAAGCTTAATTTAGTTTAGTGATATGCCACTAACTTAATGTACCTCTAAGTAATAAGATAGCAGAAGTAAATAAACAGAATATGTCTTTTTCAAAGAAAGAATTACTTATAATTCTATATCAAGTTGCTTTAATGAATAAAAAATAAAACATTTCATAGAAGTCTCAGCACCAGATTAAAAAGAGGCTTTTACGATAGCATTAAATCTATGCTAATGTAAAACCTCTTTTCTTAGTTTATTTATCTACTGTGCAAAAACTACTCAGTTATAATCTCCGGACCATCGTACCACTTTGGCGTCTTGTAATGTTTAGACATTTGTTTTCGATACTTGGCCATCTGTTCACTTAAAAAACCTAAAGGAGGGGCAACTTCTCTACCTTCTGAGACAAAAAACTTACCATTTTCAGGATCATACTCATATTTCCCTGCCTTATCAAAAATAAAAGGCAAGTAAGATTCAAACTGGGCATTTCCTTCATCATCCAAGATTAGTTCTTTACCATCATTTTTATAGTTGTAAAAGTGTTCTTCCTGCATATTTCTAAAATCTTCTTTGATTTCAGCTACTTTATCAGGGTTTGTCAAAAGTTCAATAGCACTTACTGCCATCACTTGAGCTCCCGCTACCACTCCTTTATGAGCAATTGTTGAGCCAGTTATAGCTGTAGTAGTCCAGTGGTGACCTATGGCACCTGGGGCAGAAGATGGAAAGCGAACGGTTGCAAGAGGTACGACCAAAGAAACCTCACCTATGTCTGAAGAACCTCCACCTACAAAAACTTCAGCTGGCCCTTTTGGCTTGTCCTCAATAACTGAATCATCAGGAAGCCCTTTCTCTTCTGCACCTACGGCTTTTTGAATTTCTTTTACGAAACTCTGCTCATCTTCAGTCCATTTAGGCATTCCTACAATTTTAATGTTTTCTTGAATCATGTTAGCTAAGGTTTCATTTCTATAGCATTGATGGATTGCAGTATAAGGGGTAACTTCCATTTGAGTATCTGTGGCAAGAGCTGCAGCTTTTGCACAGTTTAATACTCTTTCAAAATCAGATTTGATAAGCTTATCGGAATTCCTAACATAATACCAAGTAGTGGCTCTATCTGGAACTACATTAGGACCTTCTCCGCCCTCTGTCATTACATAATGCATCCTAGATGTAAAATGTAGGTGTTCTCTCAGATATTCAGTACTAATATTCATTATTTGTGCTGCATCTAAAGCGGATCTGCCTTTCCATGGTGCTCCAGCAGAATGAGCTGTTGTTCCACGGAATGTTACAGAAAAAGACCAGTTTGTATTACTACTTACGCCATATGATGTAGCAAAGCCATCTCCACCATGGTTATCTATTACAACATCAACATCATCAAACAGTCCATCAAGGACCATGTATGGACGACTAATTACTGTTTCTTCAGCAGGGCTTCCAAACATTTTGATTGTTCCTGTGAATCCACCTTCTTCCATAGCTCGCTTAACTGCAACTACTGTACCTGCTGCTGCAGTACCCATTGCGTTATGAGTACAAGCATGGCCTGGTGCTATGGCATCTTTAATTTCTGTTATTGGGGCATGTTCAGGCTTTCCAGCTTCTTGAGAAAGCATTGGCAATGCATCTAGTTCACCAAGCACTCCAATGGTAGGCCCAGGACCATTAGAAAAAGTAGCAACAAACGCTGTTGGCATCCCAGCTATACCTTTTTCAATTTCAAAACCTTCTTTTTCCAAATAGTTTATTAGCAAGTTTGCAGTATTGTATTCCTCTAATCCTAGTTCTGCATAAGACCATATTGCGTCGTTGATTTCTGCTAATCTTTCTTTAGTATTACAGTCTTGCAAAAAGTCCATAGCAATTTGTTGATTTTTATCAAATACGTCTTTGTTTGACATTTTTGTCCTCCTTATTTCTTGTAATAAAAATTTACTACTTAGTAATTGTACCATAGTCGAACTAATATTTTCTACTTAATATAATAAGCTGTATAGCAATTCTGCTTAAGCTAGGTTTAGATATGTAAATAGGTATATCATTACCATCAATATAGAAGCTACAAAGCTTAGCTATCTTTGTTGTGCTTATTAAGTTAAATGTGGTCCATTTTGTTAATCAATCTAGCTATAAAGATTTATCTAACATATAAGGAAATAATTTCTTTGAAAACATCCTACACTTATGTATAATATATTAAAGAATAAAAGTGTGTAGTTCAGCAGAAACTAAGACATCCTTAAGACTAAGAAGATTGAGGAACGACTATGCTAGTTTTAATACCTAACTTAACAAACGAAGTAGCTACTTATATCTCAAGAGTTATAAATTGCACGTCAAGAGAGATTGTAAGCGGCTTTGCAAAGAAAGTGTTGCATTAGAAGATGGTTTACTTTTTAGTATAGTTACTGTAGGTTATCTGTGGCCGAAGATGCTTCGCAAAAAGTATTTATATATTTGGGGAGGAAAATAGTTTTTATTAAAGATGTAGAAAAATGTAAAGTGTTTTACTTTGATACAATTTATTGTGAAATTGATAAAATCATAGCATGGATTAATTGCATCTTGTAGAAAAATAATAGTCATTTAAGAGAAATCTTTTAACATCAAGATATGAGTGATATCTTTTCTTTAGCTGATGATAATGGACTTGTAGTTTCTGTTAAAGAATCAGCTGATAGGCTTAAAAAACTAGGATTGATTAAGCTAGAAAACAAAGACCAGAGCTATATTTCTTCCTACTATCTAGCAACTCCTCACTTCACTATTGATTCTATTAAAGAGAATAAGCAGTTAATAAAGCGATTTGCTAAATATGGAGAAGGTATAGTAAAAGATATTTATGAGTTAAGTATAAGCACATATAAAGATTTGAATCATGTCAAAGAGTACACTTCAAATGATTGGCTTCAAGCATTCTATTTTATTTTTAGC
>PWPR01000191.1 GCA_003557085.1 Clostridia bacterium
TAAACTCAACTCCTAAACTATTATTCGCAACTTCTTTTGGCTCAAGCTCATCAAAAACAATTGTTTTAACTTCTATCTTCTTATCTCCAGTTAACTCTTTTGCTTTAGTCATTCTTTCTAGTGAAATATTATCTTTCATTTCAAACCTCTTTCACTTATTGAGTAATCAAATCTTTAAAATATACTCTTTTAATGTGTTCATAGCCTAAGTCATCAGTTAATCTAGCTATAATTCTTTCATTAAGTGTCTCTTGTAAACTGTCTTCGTAATACTCATATTCTTCCATACTTCTTAATACATCTATTATTAAATCTCTAATTTTAAATGAGTTATGCTTCATATTATCCACTTCATCTTTGCACATTACAGTAAGTATCACTTCTGTTTTAACAAAGCTTCTACTATTTCTTATATTGGTCAAAATTGCCCCATCAACTGCATAAACATATTCGATCTCTTCATTATTAGCTTCAAAAAATGACAAGTTCAAATCAAATATTTGTGCTACAGCGATGCCTATTACAAACATAAAGATTAAACATGCAATTATAGTTATATTTTTCTTATTCATCATATTGCTTCCTTTGTTCACTTGTTACACTATCTGGCCCTACACGTACTAAAAGAATGTCTGTTCTTCTGTTCATAGCACGTCCTTCAACAGTATCGTTATCAGCTACCGGCTCATATTCGCCATAACCTTTGGCTATTAGTTTTCTTGCGTCAAAGCCAGCATCATACTTCAAGTAATACAAAACATTTAATGCTCTTTTGAGTGACAACTCGAAGTTATCTCTAAACTCAGGAGTATTTATCGGAACATCATCAGTATGTCCTTCTAAAATTAGCCTATCTAAAATTTCATCATAATCTTGAATAATATCTGTTAATTGAATTAAGACTTCATAAGCTGCTGGGTTAATGTTATCCCTTGCTGAGTCAAATAGCATATTATTTGCTAATCTTATCCTTATTTCTCTTCCAAACATTGTAACTTGTAAGTTTAATCCCTTCTCTTCGTTTATGGCAGCTAAAGCTGCATAAAGCTCTCTGAAGTCTTGCTCAATTTTTCTCATGTCTGTGTCTGTTATAGGATTGTCTTCTTGCTCAAGATCCTTTATAGGATTATGTCCCATGTCAATGATACTGAAATTATGGTCTAAAATTGAGCTAGATTCTTCTGTATCTAAAATCCTGGCTTGCCCTGTAAATGACTCTACTAAGGCTTGCCATTTAACTGCATCAACAGATGAAAAAGAAAACAGCAAGATAAAAAAGGCCAGTAGTAAAGTTACAACATCACTATATGTTACAATCCATGAGTTTGGACCATCATCGCCCGGTTTTTTTCTTAGTTTCATCATTTATCTTCTCTTCTTTCTGTTTCTACAAAGGTATTTAACTTCTCTTCTATCATTATTGGCGCATCTCCAGCCTGAACAGATATTATCCCTTCAATAATCATCATTTTATAAAGCACTTCCTGATCACTTTTGTATTTGAGCTTACCAGCTAAAGGTAAAAATACTATATTAGCCAGCACTGTGCCATAAAAAGTTGTTATCAAGGCGACAGCCATAGCAGGACCTAAAGTTTCAGGGCTCTCTAACTGCTGAAGCATTGTTATCAATCCAATAAGAGTTCCTATCATTCCAAAAGCAGGTGCATATTTACCTAAAGTTTTTAGAATACCTTCTCCTTCTTCATGCCTGCGCACCATATTCTCAAGTTCCATATTAAGTATTTTTTTTATAGAATCTGGATCCATACCATCGACTACTAAAAGAGCACTCTTTTCCAAAAATGGGTTGTTTAGTTCTTTTGCTACTTTTTCAAGAGCTAAGAGTCCATTTCTTTTTGCTGTTATGGAGAGTTCACTTATTTGCTCTATAGCTAAGTCAGTGTCATAATGTCTCTCTAAAAAAGCATTTTTTATAACCCTTGAAGCATTTTTTATTGTATTTAGAGGGTAAGAAGCAAAGCTTGCAGCAAATGTCCCTCCAAAAACAATAAATATGGCTGAAGCATCTACAAAAGAACCTAGAGCTCCTTGTATAAGTATTCCTACTGTAATTAGTATTATTCCAGCTATTACTCCGACAACAGTTGATATATCAAGCTTACTCATCTAAATCCACCCCTTGATCACTAAGAATATTTCGCTTATACTCTATGACTAAACGCCTAACTTCTTTTGCACTTTCTTTAACAACATAAGTACGTTCATTAGAGGTTTTGACCAAGGTATGAGGTTTTTCTTCTATGGTTTCTATAATTTCTGCATTTAGATAAAAAGTTTCGTTATTAATCTTTGTCAATTTAATCATCTTAGACAACCCTTCGAGTGATAGAAGTCAAGGTAGTCTTTTGTGACTACCTTGACTATTCTACTTATCTTTTAATATTTACTAATTCTGTCAGCATTTCATCAGATGTTGAGATTACTCTAGAATTTGCTTGATAACCTCTTTGTGCAACTATCATTTCTGTAAACTCTTTAGCAAGATCAACATTAGACATTTCTAGAGAGTTTGCCTTAATTAAACCTCTTTCCCCTGTCCCTGGTCTACCAACTTGAGCTTCTCCAGAATTAAAAGATGTTACATAAGAATTATTGCCTGACTTCTCAAGCCCAGCTGGATTAATAAAGTTTGCAAGAGCAATTGTAGCGATAACTTCATCTCTTCCATTTGAAAAATTTCCAATAATATTCCCGTTTCCATCAATCCCTGTCCCCACTAAGGAGCCTGCTTCATGTCCATCTTGCCTACCTGTAATAGATGTTGCATTTGCATAAGCCGTAATTCTCTCCTCATTAGGAATTCTCAAGTTTACATTCATTGTAGCTGAGTTATTATTAAATCTAAGACTTAACTGATTTAAGTCTGCTTGGTCAAAACGACCTTCTTCATTAAAAGATATGCTACCCTCGTTATTGCTTAAAATCGGATTATCGTCACTATCAAGTGCTAGGTTTTCTGCTTCAACTGTATAGTTGAAAACTATTCCATCTTCATCATAATCTCTTACAAAATTTAAAGTAATTACATGTGATTCTCCTAGAGAATCATATACTGTCATATTGTAGTCAAACGCTTCAGTAGTAGTGTCAAAATTTCCTTCTAAATCTATGTTTCTTGTTACTGTTGAAGGCATAGATATGTTAGAAAGATTTATTGCCTCAAGCGGTCTGGCATAATCAATTCCGCTCATACCTCTACTATTCCAGCCCATTACTTTCTCCCCTGAGCTAGTAACTAAGTTGCCCGCACTATCCATTGTAAAATTGCCTGCCCGCGTGTAAGCTGTTCTAATCCCGTTATTTACTATAAAGTATCCTCTGCCATCTATAGCTAAATCGTCAGGGTTATCTGTTGTTTGAATACTTCCCTCTGCATGGTTTACTCCAATTGCTCCTACAGAAACTCCTAAACCGATTTGGGATGGATTTGTACCACCTAATCCTCCAGCAGTTGGTTGTGTTGCCCTTGCCATAGTCTGACCTAGTACTTCTTGAAAACTTATGTTCGATGCTTTATATGATAGTGTATTAACATTTGCTATATTATTGCCTATAACATCCATCTTAACTTGGTGTGCTCTTAAACCCGACACTCCAGAATACATTGATCTCAACATTGTTAGTGTCCTCCTATTTATTAAGTTTCAAGCCCGTCTATCGTTCGGGGCTTGAATATAGCTTCTATAAATAGTCCAGCTATATTTTAGATATTTATTACTCCGTCTACATTTGTAAACACCCTGTCTTGCATACTCTTCATTGCTGTAATAATTGTCTTTGATTCAATATTTGCTATGTACACAGCTTTTTCTGTTATTATTAAAGAGTTTTTAATTCCTTTATCAGCTGCCATGTCAATAGCTTTTGATATATTTTCAACATCATTTTCATCTAAGTTTATACCTCTTTTTTCAAGCCTTTCCCCTGCATGTTTTGAAAATTTGATTTCTCCTTTTACTGAGTTAACTTTCTTTTCTAAAATCTTAGCAAACTCATTCTTATGATTTTTTTGCTTTGGAGGTAGCTTCTTTTGCAACTCCGCATTATTTACAATAATTTGGTTATTTATTCTGTTCACTTATACCAATCCCTATTATATTTTCTGGTAAAATTGACTTGTTCCCTATATTTACTGTTATATTGCCACTTTGACTTAATGACACACTATCCACCTTGCCTACTAATACATCAGCGGTTTGTGAAACTCTATAGCTAACTTCTTTCCCTAGATACTGCATCGCCTTCATGTGACTAAAATCTCTTGTCAAATTTTGGATTGCTTCAAGTGTTGAAAATTGCACTGATTGACTTAGAAACTCATTATTATCTACTGGTGAAAGCGGGTCCTGATGTTTTAGCTGTGCTACTAAAAGCTTTAAGAACATCTCTTTATCAATTTGATTACTTCTTTCATGCTGGTTTAAGTTATCTACATTTTGATTTCCTACAATGTTTACGCTTTGCACTCTTACTCACCTCCTAAATAAATACGTTAATTCTATGCCCTAAGGCTTTGTATTGTTTGTTTTTTAGTTCATCATTGTCTAAGCTTTTTAACTGTATTTTTATACTTCTATTTTCATATTTATAACTACTATTGCTGTCATTTGAGCTAAACTCACTGGTATTTTCTTGATAGCTCATTGGGTTAGCTTGTTCTAAGCTTTCTGACCTAACATGTATTTCCATATTGTTAAGATTCATTTCTCTATTTGAAAAAACAGAAATAAGCTCACTTGAATTTTCTCTTAAACTCGTTCTCACAATCTCTGTTTCAACAGTGATATTTGCAACATAGCCTTGCTTGTTTTTTTGGACATCAATTACTACTTCTCCTAAGTTCTCAGGCTTAAGCTGAATTACAAGTTTCTCGGATTCAAAATTCTTATAGTAATCAATCTTTTCTGCTAATTGATTAATTATTTCTTTTGAAGAAATTGCCTGACTATAATCACTATTTTCTGAGTAACTGCTCACTTCCTCGGCCATGTTAGTATTTAGACTGTCACCAGTTTCAGTTAAGTCATTACTAATTTCTCTTTCGTCTTTACTATTAATTTGTGCAAAATTCATTGAAAAATCTCCATGTTTATTGTTGCTAAGACATATTTCTTGCTTAAAATCTAAAGGCATATCTTCTTCTAACATGTTTTTTACTAAATCAGTATTCTCTTTGAAATTCTCAGTGATTACGTATCTACTATTTTGACTGTTTTCACCATAGCTTATTTTTGCAATCATCTTTGCATTGACTTTAAAATCTTCACTAGCTTTTTCATTTAGTGAACTACTTATGATCTCTATTAGCTTCTCATGCTTGATTGAGATATCATTCTTACTTGCAAACTCTTCTAAAGTATCATATAGCTCATTTACTGCTATAAGCTTTTCATTATAATACTTATTTGAGTCAGCCGTAGTTTTTTCTAGTAAACTATTTTCTATTGTCTCGTTATGCTCAACTACTTGAATAAGTTGAGATTTAAGCTCATCAACCAATTCATTTTTAACTTTGTCGATATAACTTATTTTATGATTTTTCTTATTAATAGTATGTTTAAGTAATTCTCCTTTCTTGTATATTATTTCATCTTTTTCCTTATAATCTTGTTTGCTTTCAAGCAAATTATACTTATTTTTAAGTTCTTGATTATAATTAATGTTCATGTTTTGCTCAGTTTGGTCAAAATCAAACTCTTCTACAGAATCTTTAAGAAGTTTGTAGTTTTCATCACTTACATTCTTAGTATTATCAACACCTATCACATCTTCTTTATTAGTAAATACTTCATCCTTTGTTATGGCCAGATGATTCAATGCATTTAGTGTTACCATCTCAGTTTCAAGCACTTCTTCAAAATCAAGAAGTTCTTCTTCTAACTTATCTTCTTGTTTTAGGGCAGATTTATCACTTGACATCAATTTTTGAAGTTTCAGTTTGAAATCATCAATATTATCATCAGCATTTACCATCTCATTAAGAAGTCCTAAGTTAACATTCATCTGGTCTACTTTAGCTACACTCGTCACATTCCCTTTCCTCCTTTCTCTATTACTAATAAATCTATATAAAATAAATCTATTGCTTACTCTACTAACTCATCATCTCCATCTTTTGTTATAACAATTTCTTGGTTACGTTCCATTTCTAAAACTATACCAACAATTCTTTGTTGTGCTTCTAATACTTCACTTAATCTAACTCTACCAAGCATATCAATTTCTTGTTGTATCATTTCCCGTGCTCTTTCAGAAACATTATTAAATACAAACTCTTTAACACCTTCTGCAGTTGATTTAAGCGCCATTGCTATAGTAGGATTGTCTGCTCTAGTAAGAAGTGTTTGTGCATAACGTCGATCTAATGTTAGGATATCTTCAAATAGGAACATTCTTTTTCTCAACTCTTCTGCTAACTCTGAATTTGTGTACTCTATATCATTAAGCACTTTGACTTTTGCAACTCTATCCATTGAAGACAATACTTCAGCAGCTATATTAAGTCCGACAATATCTGTTGCATCACTTGGTCCTAATATATTGTCTATCCTTCTCTTCACCTCTGTCTCTACTTGCTTAACGATATCTGGTGATATACGGCTCATTTTAGCAACTCTTGTTATAATGTCAGTTTGCCTATCCTCTTCAAATGTTGAAAGAATATTTGCACTTTGCTCTGTGTCCATAAATGATAGAATTAATGCTACTGTTTGATTCCTCTCTGATTTAAGAAAATATGCGACTTCATTGTCATCAATATTAGAGAGAAATCCAAACGGCTTTGACCTCCTCATTGAGCTGAGTTTGCCAATAATCTCCATACTTCTTTGTGCACCAAGTGCTTCTGTTAACACCTCTTTTGCATACTCAAGCCCACCACTTCCTCCTACAAAGCCTTCTGATAAACACATCTGATAAAACTCTTGCAGTACTTCAGATCTTACAGATTGAGGAACCGCTTTACTCTCAGCAATATGATACGCCACCTTTTGCAAGTCTTTGTCACTAAGATTTCTTAAGACTTCGACTGAGTATTCTTTCTCAAGTGATATAAGTAAAATAGCTACTTTTTCTTCAGTTGATAGATTAATATTACTCATCTACTACATCTCCTGAAAAAGGGTTTTTACTACTATCTTTTTTATCTAACCAATAAGATATAATATCTGCAGCATTTTTTGGATTATCTTTTACAATCTTATGGATTTCATCACGAATAACTTGCTCTTCCTTTGACTTAGTTTTATCTGCTGCTAATCTTTGCTTATCTATTGCTTCTTTAAGCGCTATCTCAGCTGATGACTCTTTTTTACTTAGCCCTGAATCTAGTCTAGACTGCCCAATATCTGAACTTGCTAGCTGCTGATCATTTCTTCCGCTTCGCAAGCTAATTAATGCTATTAATCCAAAAGCAAATGCAAAGAAAGCTGCAACTATCCCAACAATTGCCCTTTCAGACAAACCTAAACCACCTTCATCTATTTCAGCTAATGCAAGTGCATCAGCAATTTGCTGTTCTAATGCTTCTTGTGCTGTAAAGTCCATGACTGAAGTATTGATGCTTTCTATGTCGACTCCAACAGCTGCTGCTGCAATTCTTCTAATGTCATCTAGTTCATCAACACTTAGTTCAGTATTATTAATTAAAAGTGAAATAGATATATCTTCAATAGTTCCCTGAGCTCTTTCAACAGACTCGCGTAGCTCATTTACTCGATAGTTTATAACAGTTTGTACTCTCTCGTTTAAGCTATCACTTCCTGCTCCCTGATTGGTTGTAGAGTCTTCATAAATCTCCGTCATTTCTTCAATAATAACTGCTATACCTTCATCATCAATTACTGGAGAATAGACAATGCTTTCCTGAGCTACTTTATCGAAATCAATTACCGTAGATACTGCTACTTTGAAATTGCTTGTTCCAAATACAGGTTCAAACAAATACCTTATTTTATCACCTAGCTCTTCTTCTATTAGATTTTTAAATGCTCTTTGTGTATTTGTAAGTGCACTAAAAGAGTCGTCACGCATAGCTGGTAATAAATCATTCAAATTTGAATCAATAATAGCTAAGTTCTCTGGTCTTAATCCAGAAACACTAGTTTGCATAAGTTTTTGAACTGCAGAGATTTGTTCTTGGGAAGGTCTGAAATTACCTTCTAGATTTAATACAACATTTGCACTAACTGGTCTAACGTCACTACCAAATCTGAAAGTATCATCTGTGTCAATGCTAATAGTTACAATCGCATCTTTAACACCCTGAAGTGATTTTATTGTACTTCTTAGTCTGTCTTGAAGTTGATATACAAGCAAAATGTTTTTATCTTGTGTAGATGATGTCATCGAAATGCTATTTAAGTATAAGTCGTAATTTAAACCAGATTTAGGATATCCTTGTAGTGATAACTGCATTCTAGCGTTTTCTTCTTGGTTTTTTTCAACTAAGACTGTCCCACCATCACCTGTTTGTGCTCTGATGTTTAAATCTTGTAAAACTGAAAATACCTCAGCACTCTCACTAGTATCTAATCCAGTATATAAAACTACATACTCAGTTGTTGTCAAGACAGCTGTCATTATACCTACAGCTATAAGACCTAAAATTGATAGTAATACTACTCTTCTCTGTATCTTACTATCAAGGTCTGACCATTTATCTTTGATGTTTTGTAAAGCATTCGAAATATTATTTGGCATCGCTATCTACCCAATCTTCTTATTATAATTGCATTCTCATTATCTCGTTGTATGCATCCACAACTTTGTTTCTAACTTGCAAAGCTATTTGCAAGTTCATTGCATTCTTCTCAGTTTGAATCAGGAAGTCTAAGTATTGGTCACTTTCTCCAATTACAGCTTTGTTTATGGAGTCATTTGCAGATTCTAAATCTTTAGTAAAACCTGACATAGCTTTTCTTAGCTTATCACTGAACTGATTTGACTGAGTATTCACAACATTACTTCCGTTTGTAATATTTCTTTGTGCAACTAGAGGATTCATAGGACTTATATTCAAAATACTTCCCCCTACCTTACAATTTCTAGTGTTTTAGCAAACATTGATTTTGTAGTGTTTAACACCGTTGTGTTAGCTTCATAGGCTCTTGATGAAGCTAATAAATCAAGCATTTCTTCTGTAGTGTCAATATTTGGTAGTGCAATATAACCTTCATCAGATGCTAGCGGGTGATCTGGATCAAAGACAACTTTGAAAGGCCTATCATCATTTACTATATTGACTACCTCAACTCCACTATTTTCAAGTGACCTACTAAAACGATCCAGTGATGTACTAAAATCTCGATAAGCTTTCTTCTCACCTAAAACAGCTAACTTTCTTTGGTATGGTGTTCCATCTTCTGTAAGTACTGTATCAACATTAGCTATATTCTGTGCTATTAGCTCAATTCGCTTTTTTTGTGCATATAGACCTGTTGCACTAATACCAAGTGCTTTTATAAAACTCATTTCATCCACCCCTTTTAGATTTATTTACTAGATTCCACTACTATACTCAGTAACTTGAACTCTGCTTTCAAAGCTTCTATTACAAGGTCATACTTCATTTTATTTTCAGTCATAGCAACCATTTCTTTATCAATGTCCACATTATTACCATTGATATCTTCATGAAGTCCCACTTTGTTTCTTATTGTAAACTTATTGAAACTAGAGTTAAGTGGCTGTACTTCACTAACGCCATTACTATTTTCAGTTAGGTGTCTTTTTAAAGTGCTTTCAAAATCAATATCTTTAGCCTTATACCCTGGTGTCTCAATATTTGCAATATTTCCTGCAATAAGATCATTTCTCTTACTTAGTCCTTTTAAGCTTTCTGTCAAAAAATTGACTCTCAAATCCAATCTTGTAAACACAGCAATCCCCCTTATTCTCCATATTTTGCATAATTTTTATTTATTATCATTTATATACAGTTAAAATACATAGCTTTAGTAGGGTTTAAACTTAGTTTTTTTAGAGATTATTTGATGCTGTGGTAAATGTGCATCAATTGAAAAGTCTGCATATTAAATAGCAATGTTATATTTTGTTGCATAAAATAAGTAAAAAAACTAGGAGTTTAACCAATTAAACTACAACTGCCTCCTAGTATAAAATAAATGATTCGTTAATTCAACAGCAAAACGCACATTTAACATTTTTTTCTTTCATTTATCTTTATTTAATTGTAAATATTATCCATTATTACTACTTGATGCGTGTGTGAGATTTATTATGGTAGGATCTATATACTTTGTAAGCTTTTTTGTGAGATTCTATGAACTGTTATACTACTCTAGATTATATGAGAAAAAGTATGCTTTTTAAGCATACTTTTATTTGAACAGAGTTTTTGGATCAATAATAAATACTTCTTTCTCTTGATTAGTTACTTTTCCAACAAAAACTTTATCTAAATCCATAACATTTATGATTCTCTTGAGATCCTCGTTATACTCAAGTGTTTCATCTTGATCAATATCAAGTAAGTTTTCTACCTTATCAACCACCAGTCCTAAATGCTTGCTACCAACTTGTACTATTACGAAACAAGTTCTATCATCATAGCATTTTACTTTAAAACCAAACCTTCTTCTTAAATCCATGACTGGTATAATTTTATCCCCTAAAGATATAACTCCTTTTATGTATGAAGGCTGGTCTGGGACTCTAAGTATTGACTTAGCTTCTACTATCTGTCTTATGAAGGATATATCAATGCCAAAACGAATATTATTTACGACAAAAATTAAGTTTGTTCTTATGTCTTTTGATACGTACAAGTTTCTTAAAGCGTTCATTTTGTTTCCTCCTGTATCTGTAAGTAATTAATTCTATATTACTTATCGGCTGCTGTTCTTACATCTTTAGAAACTTCCAGAAATACTCAGTAACTAATTCTGTCCTCTACATCTACTAAACTTGTAATTCTTATTCCAAAATTCTCATCCACAACAACAACTTCTCCAAAACCGATTAGTTTATTGTTGACGAATATTTCAAGGGGTTCATCAATATGTTTATTAAGGTCTATTACAGTGCCTTCTCCAAATGAAAGCAACTCTCTTACTGTCTTTCTTGATGAACCAAAAACCACAGTTAGGTCAAGCATTACATCTAAGAGCATATTAAATCTCTCAGGCACAACCTTACTTTCTTCCATTTTGTGCTTTAATTTGTTCTCTATTGAGTGATCATGGTCTTCAAGCAAAGCTTCCTCTTCATTTTCAACCATGTCCTCTTCTGTATCAGATAGAACTTCTAAAGTAAAAGCTTTGACAATATCCTTGACGGCTTTTACAGAATATAGTTGCATAATATTACTTTCTAGAACTCCATCTATTGTCATATTAAAAGCTATCTGTATATATTGTTGTTGTAAAGTTTGTTCATCTACATCATCTTTGGCTAAAGATTCCCATACATCTACTTCAGGAGGCCCTATATCAATCTGTCTATTTAGCATAGTTGCCATAGAAGTCGTTGCTGAGCCAATCATTTGATTCATAGCCTCAGAAACAGCACTCAGCTCAATCTCTTCAAGCTCTAGTTTTATGTTTGAGCCGTCTCCGCCCATCATAATATCAGAGATTGCAGAAGCGTCAGCTGTTTTAAGTAAGAGAAGATTCTCTCCATTGATACCTTCTCTGAAACTAACTTTGAGTGCTACATATGGTATTTGCATATTCTCATAAATCTGTGAAATGCTTGCAACAGTTACAACTGGTGAGGTTATTCTTACCCTTTTATCTAATATCATTGACAATGTAGTTGCAGAAGTTGCAATAAATATATTGCCTGCTTCTCCAATGATGTCTATTTCATTCTCATCAAGCAAATTGCCAACAAGAGTACTTTTTGTTGAAGTGTTACCCTCTGAGCTGCTTTTATTAAATTGAGCATCTATTTCTTCTTGAGTTAGCATTTCGTCAACCATATCAAACCACCCTTTAGTACTTACTTCTTATACCTCTATTAATCAAAGTTACCTAATTCTTA
>PWPR01000081.1 GCA_003557085.1 Clostridia bacterium
AAATTTCCTTTTTGACTATCAGCGTTTCTATTTTGGCGCTTATCCATCTCATATCCTCCCGCTGTTAAAACTCTAGACCGGCTTCACGAGCTGCACTTGCTAAAGCGGCAACACGTCCATGATATTTATAGCCGCCTCTATCAAATACTACTTTGTCTATACCTTTAGTAATAGCTCTTTCACCAATCGTCTTGCCAACCAAACGGGCTGCATCAACATTATTTCCATTATCAACTGCATTAGCAATCTCTGGGGTTAAAGTTGATACCGCAACTAAAGTCTTACCTTCAAAGTCATCTATGATTTGAGCATAAATATGTCTGTTGCTGCGGTAAACATTTAACCGTGGACGTTCAGAACTTCCAAATACGTGATTGCGAATTCGATAATGGCGTTTCTTACGAAGCTTATTACGATCTGCTTTATTTAGCATAATTAAATACTCCTTTCCGCACCACGGTCTTAACCAGTTTTACCAACTTTTTGACGTACATACTCGCCTTTGTAACGAATACCTTTGCCCTTATAAGGTTCTGGTTCTCTTACAGCGCGAATCTGTGCAGCAAATTGGCCGACTTTCTGTTTGTCAATTCCACTTACTTTAATTTCTGTGTTTGAAGGAACATCTACTTCAATGCCCTCTGGAGGAGTCATCTCAACTGGGTGAGAGTATCCTACTGTTAACACCAAGTCCTTACCTTTCATAGCGGCTCTGTAACCTACACCTACTAATTGTAAAGATTTAGAGTATCCTTCAGTAACACCGACTACCATATTATCTATTAGACTACGCACTAAACCGTGTAGTGCTCTGTTTTTTACTTGATCATTTGGTCTAGTAACTAAAATTTGATTATCTTCTATATCAATTTTTATTTCCTTTACAAATGATTGTTCTAATTCACCTTTAGGGCCTTTTACATAAGCCTTATTACCTTCAATTTTGACTTCTACTCCTGCAGGAATATCTATTGGTTTTTTACCTATACGTGACATGTCAGCACCTCCTACCAAATGTAACAGACAACTTCGCCACCGAGATCTTTTTCTCGAGCTAATTTATCTGTCATTAATCCTTGAGATGTTGAAATCATTGCAATCCCTAAACCATTTAATACTTTTGGAATCTCATTCTTCCTAGCATAAACTCTCAAACCAGGTCGAGAAATTCTCTTTATACCATGTATAACCTGACTTCTATTAGGGCCGTATTTAAGCATAATACGAATAGTTCCTTGGTTGTTATTCTCTATAATCTCATAATTTCTAATATATCCCTCTTCTAACAAAATCTCAGCAATTGCTTTCTTCATATTAGACGCAGGTATATCTACACTGCTATGCAAAGCCGAGGCTGCATTGCGAATGCGTGTTAGCATATCAGAGATAGGATCAGTCATTACCATATCAATAGCCTCCTTATCCTAACTTTCTACCAGCTAGCCTTTTTAACGCCAGGTATTTGACCTGCGTGTGCTAACTTGCGGAAGCATATTCGGCATACTCCGAATTTTCTCATATATCCACGAGGTCGACCGCATATTCTACAGCGATTGTATTCTCTGGTAGAGAACTTTTGCTCACGCTTTTGTTTGGCGATCATTGATTTCTTTGCCATGGATCTACCCCCTCACCTTTGAAAACGGCATACCAATCAATCTTAACAGCTCTCTTGCTTCCTCATCAGTTTCTGCTGTTGTTACAATTGTCACACTCATACCTTGAACATTTTGAACTTGGTCATACCTAATCTCTGGGAAAATTAATTGTTCTTTAATACCTAACGAATAATTACCACGTCCATCAAATGCTTCAGGTGAAACACCTTGGAAGTCACGAACACGAGGTAAGTTAATCGATACTAGTTTATCTAAAAAGTCAAACATGCGCTTTCCACGCAAAGTAACTTTACATCCAATTGGCATACCAGCACGTAGTTTAAAGTTTGAAACAGATTTTCTTGCACGTGTTACGATTGGTTGCTGACCTGTAACTTTTGCTAGATCTGCTACTGCAGAATCTATTTTCTTACTATCTTCAATCGCTCCACCTACACCCATATTCACAATAATCTTTTCGATCTTTGGAACCATCATGGGGTTTTCATAACCAAACAGCTCTATCATAGCTGGCATAACTTCACTTTTATAAAAATCTTTTAGCCTAGACACGAAGATCCTCCTTTCTGTTCAAACTACTTGTCAATCGTTTGATTGCATTTTTTACAGTAGCGCACCTTAGTGCCATCTTCGAGGATTTTCTTACCGGTTCGGCTAGCTTCTTTACAAGAAGGGCATACTAACATTACATTTGAAACATGAACAGGGGCTTCCATCTCAATGATTCCACCTTGCTGGTCCATACCTTGCGGTCTTTGGTGTTTCTTAATCATGTTAATACCTTCTACTATCACACGGTTGTTCTCCGGTATTGCTTTTAAGACGATACCAGTTTTTCCTCTATCTTTTCCAGTTAAAACCATGACTCTGTCATCTTTTTTAACATGTAATCTATTAATTTTCATCGCTTTACCTCCTAGCAGCTAAAATACTTCTGGTGCGAGGGAAACAATTTTCATAAAATTGCTCTCTCTAATTTCTCTGGCCACTGGACCAAAAATTCGAGTTCCACGAGGATTTTGAGCTTCATCAAGGATGACAACTGCGTTATCATCAAACCTGATGTATGTTCCGTCTTTACGTCTCACACCATACTTTGATCTTACTATCACTGCCTTAACAACTTCACCCTTTTTAACAACTCCACCGGGTGTTGCTTCTTTAACTGTGGCGATGATAACGTCTCCAATATTGGCATAACGACGCTTAGTTCCTCCAAGCACTCGGATGCACAATACCTCTTTAGCTCCAGAGTTATCTGCAACACGCAGTCTGCTTTCGCTTTGTATCACGGCGTGTTCCTCCCTTCATCCTACTCTGCTTTTTTAACTATATTTGTTACTCGCCACCGTTTAGTTTTGCTCAGTGGACGGGTTTCCATTATCTCAACAACATCGCCTTCTCGGCAAGTATTCTCAGCATCATGTGCATGATACTTCTTACTTCTCTTTATACGCTTTTTGTACAACGGATGACTTGTTACTCTTTCAACTAGAACCACTACTGTCTTGTCCATTTTGTCACTAACAACAAGTCCTTGTCGTACTTTACGATTATTGCGTTCCATTATCGGGTTGTCCTCCCTTCAACTACTGGTTAATACCCAGCTCACGCTCACGCATGATCGTCATAACACGAGCAATCGTCTTGCGAACAGTGCGAATGCGCATTGGGTTTTCTAACTGACCAACTGCTGAGCGGAAACGCAAGTTGAACAGCTCTTCTTTTAAGTCTTCTAATTTTAATTCTAAATCTTGATCACTAAGATTGCGTATCTCACTAACTCGCATTGTCATCACCACCTAAGTCTTCGCGCTTAACGAATTTACATTTAATTGGTAGTTTATGCGCTGCTAAGCGAGTTGCTTCGCGCGCTAACTCTTCCGATACACCACTAATTTCGAACATGATTCTTCCTGGCTTCACTACTGCTACCCAGTACTCTGGTGCACCTTTACCGCTACCCATCCTTGTTTCTGCTGGTTTAGCAGTTACAGGTTTATGTGGGAAAATATTTATCCAAACTTTACCACCACGACGAATCCTACGTGTTAAAGCAACACGTGCAGCCTCAATTTGCCTACTTGTTATCCAGCCTGGCTCAATAGCTTGCAAACCGTATTCACCTTGTGTAACACTCGATCCGCCTTTAGCTTTGCCTTTCATGCGGCCGCGATGATGTCGGCGGTATTTGACGCGTTTTGGCATTAACATATTGGCGTCCTCCTTTTCCGCAGATATGGTCTATTTTTCTGGTAGAACTTCACCTTTATAAATCCACACTTTAATGCCAATTTGGCCGTATGTGGTAAAGGCGGTTGCTACTCCATAGTCAATGTCAGCTCTTATTGTTTGTAGTGGAATACGACCCATTCTGTCCCATTCACTACGAGCAATTTCAGCACCGTTTAATCTTCCTGAAACCATTACCTTGATACCTTCTGCTCTTGCACGCATAGCTCTTGTCATTACTTGACGCATAGCTCTACGATAAGCAATTCGGCGTTCCAATTGGTTAGCAATGTTTTCAGCAACTAAAGTCGCATCTAATTCTGGTCTTTTAATCTCTACAACATTGATAAAGATTTGCTTACCAGTAATCTTAGATAAATCAGCTCTTAGCTTGTCAACTCCAGCACCATTTCTGCCTATGACCATACCTGGTTTTGCTGTCATAATTGATATTCTTATAATGTTTGCTGTTCTTCTTACTATTTCAATTTGAGAAATACCAGCATCGAATAGTTCTTTCTTAACATACTTTCTTATTTTGTCATCTTCAATTAGGAAATCTGCATAATTGCTGTCTGCATACCATTTAGATTCCCAGTCCTTTATTATACCTACTCTTAAACCAGTAGGATTAATTTTCTGACCCAACGTATCTGCCCCTCCTTATTAACGCTCTTTGACTACCACCGTTATGTGGCTGGTCCTTTTCAATATCGGATAGGCACGCCCTTGAGCTCGTGCACGAAACCTTTTTAACACCGGACCTCCGTCAACGTAAGCCGTAGCTATATACAAATTATCTACATCCATATCGTAATTGTGCTCAGCGTTTGCTATTGCAGAATTGATAACCTTTGTAATCACGTCAGCGGATTTGCGTCTTGTAAAACGCAAGATGGCCAGGGCTTCTGCAACATCCTTGCCACGAACTTCGTTTATTACTTGACGAGCCTTTCGTGGGCTAACTCGCACATAGCGCGCTATTGCTTTTGCTTCCATGTTGCTCATACCTCCCTGAAATTACATCACACTGGAAGTGCGACTAGATCTGTCTCCATGGCCTCTAAACATTCTTGTAGGAGCAAATTCTCCTAATTTATGACCAACCATGTCTTCCGTAACATATACAGGTACATGCTTGCGACCATCGTGAACTGCAATTGTATGACCCACCATCTGTGGGAAAATTGTAGAAGCACGAGACCATGTCTTTAGTACCTTTTTCTCGTTCTTTTCATTGAGTTCTTCAATGCGTCTTAGTAGTTTTGCATCAACAAAGGGCCCTTTTTTGGTAGAACGACTCACCTTGTGGCCTCCTTTCTTTCCTAACGATATTATTTCTTTTTATGCCTACTACGAACAATATATTTATCACTCTTTTTGCGCTTTCTTGTTTTCTTACCAAGTGTTTTCTTACCCCACGGTGACATAGGCGATTTACGACCAATTGGTGCTCTACCTTCTCCACCACCATGTGGATGGTCCACTGGATTCATTGCGCTTCCTCTTACAGTAGGTCTTTTTCCTAACCAACGATTTCTTCCGGCTTTACCGATAGAAATTATCTCATGTTCAACATTTCCTACTTGGCCTACAGTAGCTTTACAATCTAGTAAAACCATGCGAACCTCACCTGATGGAAGTCTAACTTGTGCATATTTGCCTTCTTTAGCCATAATCTGAGCTGAAGACCCTGCTGACCTTACTAATTGTCCACCTTTACCAGGCTTTAATTCAATGTTATGAACAGTCGTACCTAAAGGAATATCCTTCAGTTTCTTGGCGTTTCCAGGAATAATATCTGCTTCTGGTCCTGATACTACTTCTTGTCCAACTTCTAAACCTACAGGAGCTATAATATAGCGTTTCTCTCCATCTACATAATGTAATAAAGCAATTCTTGCTGATCTATTTGGATCATACTCAATATGAGCAACTTTTGCTGGAACATTATCTTTATCCCGCTTAAAGTCAATAATGCGATATCTTCTCTTATGTCCTCCGCCTTGATGCCTAACAGTCAGACGCCCTTGATTATTGCGTCCTCCCTTTTTCTTTAACGATACTGTTAAAGACTTTTCAGGTTCACTGCGAGTAATTTCCTCAAATGTAGAAACCGTCATTGTACGACGTCCTGGAGAGGTTGGCTTAAAACTCTTGATTGCCATGATCAATTCCCTCCTTATCTAGTAGATACTATACGCCTTCAAAAATTTCGATTGCTTTGCTATCAGGAGTTAATGTTACAATGGCTTTCTTCCATGATGGTCTGCGACCAACATGTACTCCCATTCTTTTCATTTTACCTTGCATACGCATAGTGCGCACCTTAGCAACTTTTACATCAAAAATTTCTTCAACAGCTTTTTTTATCTGTATCTTATTGGCGTTTTTAGCTACTTGAAAAGTGTATTTATCTTCTTCCATTAGAAGTGCAGTATGCTCTGTAATAATTGGCTTTATAATTATATCTCTTACATGCATTATGCGAACACCTCCTCAACTTTCTTAACCGAATCTTTAGTCATTATCAAAGACTCACAGTTAAGTAGTTGGTAAACACTTATTGTATCTGCAGAAACTGTATACACATTTGGCAAGTTTCTTGCAGAAAGCACTATGTTATTATCACTATTTTCTGTGATAATCAAGCTCTTTTTGCCAGCTTTTACATTTTCTAAAAATTTGATCATTTCTTTTGTCTTAGGCTTTTCAAACTCAATACCATCAACTAAAATCAACTCTTTAGCAGCCAACTTAGATGACAAAGCAGATCTTATTGCTTGTCTTCTAGCTTTCTTATTCATCTTTTTGGTGTAATCTCTTGGTTCAGGACCAAAAACTACACCACCACCAGTCCAATGCGGAGCTCTTATAGTACCTATTCTTGCACGACCAGTACCTTTTTGTCTCCAAGGTTTTCTTCCGCCGCCTCTTACAGCACTACGGTTTTTAACCTTAGAGGTACCTTGTCTTTGAGCTGCAAGATATTTAACTACGGCTTGATGCATTAGACTACTATTTATCTCTGCACCGAATACGGTTTCAGATAACTCCAAATTACCGACTCTTTCTCCTTGCATATTCCATACATCTAATGTAGGCATTTGCTACGCCTCCTTATCTTAAACGTTAAACTTGGCCTTTAACGGCATCTTGCAGGTAAACTAATGCACCTCTTGCTCCAGGCACAGCACCTTTTACTAAAATTAAATCTTTATCAGCATCTACCTTAACAACTGTAAGGTTTTGTACTGTAACCTTCTCGCCGCCCATGCGGCCAGCCATTTTTTTACCTTTTTGCACTCGGCTCATACCTGCAGAAGCTCCTAAAGAACCTATACCTCTATGATATTTAGAACCATGAGACATTGGGCCTCTTGAGAAACCATGTCTTTTAATTGGGCCCTGGAATCCTTTTCCTTTAGAAATAGATGTTGCATCGATAATGTCTCCATCACTGAAAACTGACACATTAACTTCTTGCCCAATTTCGTAAGAATCTGCATCTTCTAATCTAAATTCTTTAAGATATTTCTTTGGTTTAACTCCGGCTTTAGCGAAATGACCTTTTAAAGGTTTTTTAGTCTTGTGACTTGGCATTTCTTGATAACCTAACTGAACTGCTGCATAACCTTCATTTTCAATTGTTTTCTTTTGAGTCACAACGCAAGGTCCAGCTTGAATAACTGTTACTGGAATCAGGTTTCCATCTTCCGCAAAAACCTGGGTCATGCCTATCTTTTTGCATAATATAGCTTTTTTCACTGCTTTGGCACCTCCCCGTCAACCATTATAATTTAATCTCAATGTCAACACCTGCAGGTAAGTCAAGACGCATTAATGCATCTACCGTTTGAGGAGTTGGTTCATTGATATCAATTAATCTTTTGTGTGTCTTCATCTCAAATTGCTCACGGCTGTCTTTACTCTTAAATGTAGAGCGTAAAACTGTAAATAGGTGTCTCTCTGTCGGCAATGGAATTGGACCAGCGATTTCAGCACCTGTTCTTGTAGCCGCTTCAACAATTTTCTTCGCAGAAGCATCTAATATTGTATGATCAAACGCTTTTAAACGAATTCTTATAATTTGTTTAGCCATTATTTTTCCTCCTTGTCCTTCTATGGGACATAAGCTCCACAGAAATTACCCACAATTTTGTGGCAACCTTCTGCTTCATAGCAAATTTTAAATCTTTATTCGTGAATACCTGTTACAATACCTGCACCAACTGTACGTCCGCCTTCACGAATCGCAAATGTTGTTCCTTTTTCTAGTGCAATTGGTGTGATTAATTCAATTCCCATCTGAATGTTATCACCAGGCATTACCATTTCTACACCTTCTGGTAAATCAATTACGCCTGTTACATCTGTCGTGCTAAAGAAAAACTGTGGACGATACCCTGGGAAAAATGGTGTGTGTCTTCCGCCCTCTTCCTTCTTAAGTACGTATACCTCTGCATCAAACTTTGTATGTGGTTGAATACTTCCTGGCTTAGCTAATACTTGCCCACGCTCTACTTCATCTCTTTTGATTCCGCGCAATAAGCATCCTACGTTGTCTCCTGCCATTCCTGTATCCATTAACTTTCTAAACATCTCTACACCTGTACAGACTGTTCTTCGTGGCTGATCCATCATTCCGATAATCTCAACTTCATCACCTACGTTGATTACTCCACGATCTATTCTTCCTGTTACTACTGTTCCTCTTCCTGTAATTGAGAATACATCCTCTATTGGCATTAAGAATGCCTTGTCTGTTTCTCTCTCTGGAGTCGGTATATACTCATCTACTGCATCCATCAAATCAAGTATCTTTCCGCACCACTCACACTCTCTTGTTCCACAGCCACACTCTAATGCTTTAAGTGCTGAACCTGCTACAAATGGTGTATCATCTCCTGGGAACTCGTACTGGTCTAGTAGCTCTCTTACTTCCATCTCTACTAGTTCAATTAGCTCTTCATCGTCTACCATGTCCGCTTTGTTTAAGAATACTACCATATGCGGTACATTTACTTGGTGACTTAATAAAATATGCTCTCTTGTCTGTGGCATCGGACCATCAGCTGCTGATACTACTAGTATCGCTCCATCCATCTGTGCTGCTCCTGTAATCATGTTCTTTACATAGTCAGCATGTCCTGGACAGTCTACATGTGCGTAGTGACGCTTTGCTGTCTCATACTCTACATGTGCTGTATTGATTGTTATTCCACGTGCCCTCTCTTCTGGAGCCTTATCAATATCTTCAAACTTCATCGCAAACTTTGTCTCGCCACTTGCTGATAATACTACTGTTATTGCTGCTGTTAGTGTAGTCTTACCGTGATCGATATGTCCTATTGTTCCAATGTTAACGTGCGGTTTTGTTCTTTCAAACTTTTGCTTTGCCATTTTCTGACCTCCTATTTATTAAGCTTTATAATATCTTCAGCAATATTTTGTGGTACTGGTTCATATTTAGCAAACTCCATTGAGTATGCACCTCTACCTTGTGTTTTAGAACGCATATCTGTTGCGTACCCAAACATATTTGACAGTGGCACTTTTGCCTTTACTACTTTCACACCAGACCTGTCGCTTAAACTCTCAATACTACCTCTTCTTGAATTTATATCACCAATAATGTCTCCCATATATTCCTCAGGAACAACAACTTCAACTGACATAATTGGCTCCATTAATACAGAGTTTGCTTTTTGTAAGGCATCTTTAAGAGCCATAGATCCAGCTACCTTAAATGCAATCTCCGACGAATCAACTTCATGATAGCTACCATCTACCAAGGTAATATCTACTCCTGTTACAGGATATCCTGAAATAATACCGTTTAGCATAGATTCTTGAATACCAGCATCTACAGCTTTCCAATACTCTCTAGGAATAGCTCCTCCAACAATCTTGGACTCAAAATTATATCCTACATGATCTTCCATTGGTCTGGCTTCAATAACGACATGTCCATACTGTCCTCTACCACCTGATTGTCTTGCAAACTTTGCTTCAGCTCTTGTAGAACCTAAAATTGTCTCTCTATAAGCAACCTGTGGCTTACCAATATTTGCTTGCACTTTGTACTCTCTTAGAAGTCTATCTGCAATTATCTCTAAGTGCAATTCGCCCATACCAGCAATAATTGTTTGTCCAGTTTCTGTGTCTGTATAAGCCTTAAATGTTGGATCCTCTTCCCCAAGTCTTACCAAAGCTGAAGAAAGTTTATCTTCGTCTGCTTTAGTCTTAGGCTCAATAGCCTGCCTAATAACTGGCTCTGGGAAATCCATTGACTCTAAAATAACCAAATTATCCTCGTCACACAAGGTATCACCTGTAGAAGTGTTTTTCAAACCTACAATTGCTATAATATCTCCCGCTTTGATTACATCTAGCTCTTCACGGTGATTTGCATGCATCCTTAAAACTCTTCCTACTCTCTCCCTGACACCTTTAGTAGTGTTGTACGCATAAGATCCAGCCTCTAACTTACCAGAGTAAACTCTGCAAAATGCTAGCTTTCCTACATAGCTATCTGCCATGATTTTAAAAGCTAAAGCTGCAAAAGGACCATCTGGGTCTGCCTCTCTTGTAACTTCTTCATCAGAATGTGGCTTTACACCTACTATAGGCGGAACCTCAGGTGGTGATGGTAAGTAGTCTACTATTGCATCAAGCAATAATTGAACACCTTTGTTTTTATAAGACGAGCCGCATATAACTGGGACAATCTTATTTTTAAGTGTTAAGTCCCTGATAATGCTCTTTAGTAATTCAACTTCTATCTCTTCGCCTTCTAAATAAGCCATCATAAGCTCATCATTATAGTCAGCAAGAGCTTCTAGCATCTCTATCCTTCTCTTCTCAGCTTCTTCTGCAAGATGGTCAGGAATACTTAAAACATCGATTTCTTTGCCAAGGTCATCCTTATAATGAATATACTTATTTGAAACAAGATCTACAATTCCAGAGAAGGTATCTTCTGCGCCAACTGGCATCTGAATCGCAATGGCATTTGCCTTTAATCTTTCCTTCATCATACTAACAACATTATAGAAGTCAGCACCTATTGTATCCATTTTATTAATATAAGCCATTCTAGGTACGCGATATTTATCAGCTTGTCGCCAAACAGTTTCAGACTGGGGCTCTACGCCACCTTTTGCGCAAAAAACAGCTACGGAGCCATCAAGTACGCGAAGTGAACGCTCAACTTCAACTGTAAAATCCACGTGGCCGGGCGTATCTATAATATTAATAGTCTTATCTTTCCAAACGCAAGAAGTCGCTGCTGACGTTATTGTTATCCCACGTTCTTGCTCTTGGACCATCCAATCCATTGTTGCAGCGCCATCATGGGTTTCACCTAACCTATGTACTCTACCGGTATAGAATAAGATTCTTTCTGTGGTAGTAGTTTTACCAGCATCAATATGGGCCATAATACCAATATTTCGCACACTTCTTAATCTCTCACGTTCTAGCATACCGAAGCCTCCTTTCTCTGAGTTAATTTAATTTTACCAACGATAATGAGCAAATGCTCTATTAGCTTCTGCCATACGATGGGTTTCATCTTTTCTTCTAATACTTCCACCTGTGTTATTGTATGCATCCAAAATTTCTCTTGATAATCTTTCTCTCATTGTTCTTTCACCACGTTGCCGAGCGTACATAACTAACCATCTGATAGATAGCATAGTTTGTCTATGTGGGCTAACT
This sequence comes from Clostridia bacterium, assembly GCA_003557085.1. Classification (GTDB taxonomy): domain Bacteria; phylum Bacillota; class UBA994; order PWPR01; family PWPR01; genus PWPR01. The sequence goes on from PWPR01000081.1 coordinate 11,574, forward strand.
TCCTGTGGTACTTGATATGTAGCACCACCAACACGTCGTGATTTAACTTCTAACATTGGGGCTACATTTTTTAACGCTGTCTCAAAAACTTCTAAAGCATCTTCTCCAGATCTTTCAGCTACAAGCTCCATCGCATCATAAAATGTACGCTGTGCTAAGCCTCTCTTACCATCAAGCATCATTTTGTTGATGAATCTAGTAACTAGCTTGCTTTTGTATATTGGATCTGGTAATACATCACGCTTAGGAATAGGTCCTTTACGGGGCATTCTGTTACCTCCTCTACTACACGTTTACTTTTATTTTATTCTCTTGGTTTACGAGTACCGTATTTAGAACGTCCTTGTCTTC
>PWPR01000003.1 GCA_003557085.1 Clostridia bacterium
CCATGGGTATTAGGCCTGCAAAACCCTATCGATCCTAATAAGGGCCATTTTGCTCGTTATGAAATATATGATGGTGCAGTTGTAACTTCTGGTGATTACCAAAGATATAAAGTAGTGGATGACATTGTTTATCATCATATTATAGACCCCAGAAGCGGATACCCTGTGCAAGAGGGAGTTGCAGCAGTTACTATTTTCACAGATCATTCTACTGATGCAGATGCTTATTCTACGGCATTATTTGTAATGGGTTTTGAAGAAAGCTTAGATTATTTGCAGCATTTAGAAAACATTGAAGTTATGTTTGTTTTTCATGATAAGAGTGTTTTTTTAACAGAAGGATTAGAAGGAAAAATAACTATTACAGATCAGGAGTTCTATTTTTATGAAAACGGGAGATAAAATAGTTATTTCAATTGTTGTTTTAAGCTTAATAGTATTTGCCTTTATCTGGTTTAATCAAGATCAAGAAAGCGATAGAACTGTTGAGATATGGTTTGACGGTGAGCTATTTTCAACTGAACTACTTGCTGAAGAATATAAAGAGGTTTTGTTTCAAAGGAATAATATGGAAAACCTTATTATTATTGAAGGTAATGGTGTTTATATTGAAAGAGCAAACTGCCCTACACAGCAATGTGTCCATCAAGGAAAAGTATCTATGAATAATCAAACCATTGTATGTTTACCACATAGGCTTGTAGTAAAAGTAGTAATAACTGATAGTGATGAGGTGGATACAATTGTCAGGTAAAAACTCTATCAATAGTACCCGCAAACTGACCCTAATTGCAGTTTTGTTAGCTACAGCTATTGCTTTACATGTGATTGAAAGAAGTATTCCTTTACCTACTAATATACCAGGACTAAAATTAGGATTGGCAAATATAGTTACAGTAGTAACAATTTATCTTTTAAAGAAATCCCAAGCTTATGCATTCATTATAATTAGGGTAAGTATAACAACTTTATTCTTTAGTGGATTCACTGCTTTTTGGTTTAGTCTCACAGGTGCAATTTTGAGCTTAAGTGCTATGATGATTATAGCATATAAGCTACCAAAAATATTCAGTATAGTTTCAATGAGCGTTATTGGAGCTATTATACACAACTTAGGACAGTTATTCATTGCATCTATAGTAATTCAAACTTGGACTTTGTTTTATTATTTTCCAGTTATAATGATTGCAGCTGTAGTTGCTGGATTTTTTGTGGGAGTTACATCATCTAGATTATTAAACTTTTTATCTAATAGAGGGTTTCTTTATCGTGACAAAGAATTTACCATAATAAATGGATGAAATAGATTTTAAGGATGATAATATGACAGATTCTAGAAATAAAACAATTTTAGTATCAGAAGAAGATATTTACAAGTATGAAGACGAGTTATTAGTACTTGAAAAAACTAACCAAGCTGAGTTTAAGGATAATGTTGTGATTAATCAAGATCTTTTATTAGCTGCAAAATACATTCCTAAGAAATCGATAGACCTATTATTCCTTGATCCGCCCTATAATATGAGGAAAAAGTATAATGAGACAGTTTTTAGTGAAAAGTCTTATAAAGAGTATTATAATTTATTTAATCAGTGGATTGATGTTTTGTTACCTTTATTGAAAGAAAATGCCTCTATATATGTTTGTAGTGAATGGCGAACGTCTTCTATAATTTTTGATATATTAAATAAGAAAACTATAATTAGAAATAGGATTGTCTGGCAAAGAGATAAAGGTAGGGGTTCAAAGAATAATTGGAAGAATAATAGTGAAGATATTTGGTTTTGCACTATGTCGGAGGACTATTATTTCAATGTGGAAGCTGTTAAAGAGTACAAGAAAGTTATAGCACCATACCGAACTAGTTCAGGACAAGCTAAAGATTGGGTTGAAGACGTCAATGGTGAGAAATATCGACTAACTCATCCATCCAATATTTGGACTGACTTAACTGTCCCTTTTTGGTCAATGTCTGAAAATACATCCCATTCTACTCAAAAGCCAGAGAAAATGCTTGCAAAACTAATTTTAGCTAGTACAAAAGTAGGAGATAGAGTTTTGGATCCTTTTTTAGGATCTGGAACAACAGCTGTAGTAGCAAGCAAACTGAATAGAAAGTTTATTGGTATAGAAATAGAGAAGGAATATGCAGTTCTAGCATTAAAGAGATTAGATATGGCCAAAGAAAATACAAGGATCCAAGGATATGAGAATGGGCAGTTTTTGCCAAGAAATGTAAAAACATCTCAAGAATAACTTAATATTTCTCAATAAATATGAGAGTAGGTTTATTATGTTTGATACTAAGCTAGATTTATTTATTTTATTACCTTTAGGTATAGCTTTATTAGTTAGTGTAATTATTAATCCTGCTCTTTTTGAGTTTACAATAGGTAAAATATTATTAATTAGCTACTCATTCATACTTATACTATTAATAAATTATCAAAAAAGGTTAAGAGATAATTATTTCATGATAACTACTGTGTTCACCACTCTTATATTAATCTTGTTAGCTATTAATGATTATCAAGTAAATTTTGTGCATGCTATTTTTGTAATAAGTAATCTTTTATTAGTTGCTTTTTTATGTCAGCTTAAGCAGCCTTTTCAAAAGAATATTTTGTATATTTTTATCACTCTTGTCATCTCTTTGTTAGTATTACTTCTTAATGACCAAAATGTCTTATATTTCTTTGTATTTATAATAAGTTCAGTATTAGTAATTAAGCTGAGATCTTTGATAAGAGATGCAGATAGTATAAACTTAGAAAAAAATGTTTTTGAGGATCAGTTAAGAATTGCCAGAAGAGTTCAAAGTCGCTACTTGCCAAAACCAGATGACATAAATTGCGTATACATTTACTTACAATATGATCCATTATGGCAAGTAGGTGGTGATTATTGTAGCATAATATTAGAAAGTGAAAATGAATATGGACTTATTGTTGGAGATGTAGTAGGAAAAGGTTTAGCTGCTGCTCTAATAATGACAGAAATTATAACTATTGCAAAAATTATAGCC
>PWPR01000221.1 GCA_003557085.1 Clostridia bacterium
CAATAGGCAACTGTGGGTGAATAAAGTTTGATATAGCACATATCTTATTGATTGCAAAAAAGAGCTCCAGGGCTTGTGGTATGTTAGGAAGATAAATGGATATAATATCTCCTTCTTCTATGCCTAATTCAATTAAAAAGCTAGCACTTCTATCTATATCTTCTAAAAAATCACGATAGTTTTTTCTAAAGCCCAAAAAATCATATGCAATGTTACTAGGATTTTCCTTAGCAACTTTTTCTATTGTCTGATAAAGAGTTTTATTAAGATTCATTTATTCTAACAACTCCGGATTCTCCATATACTTTTTAAAATCATTTAATGCATTAGCCATATAGATACCATCAGCTATTCGCTCATCAATAGTGAAGGTAATATTTACTGTGTCAGTAACCTTTAAGGTTTCTGTCTTTTCACAAACAATATAGTCTTTACGAATTTTTCCAAGAGAAGAAAAAAGTGAAGTTGTCCCCCATTCATACATATGATGGAAAGGAGCATCTAATCCGATACTTCCTACATTAGTAACATAAGCACTAACAAACAGAGGGTTATCATGGATGAATGATTGAGATAGTAAGCCGAAGTGATCAAGTGTTCTAAGAACAAAAAAGATAAATGTAGTTAAAAATTTGGGTAAGCGTGTTAAAACATCAATAGATTTATCTACATTGAATGTTCCACTTTGTTTAACAATATCAACTTTTTCTTGAACTTTATCTCTAACTTTCTTTAATGTATCATTCTCATCAAAAAAAACTTTAACACTTACTTCGCTAGCTTCTTCACTATGATCTGCCTTAGCCATAAATCCTATGGCAAGATAATTTCTTTGATACACCCTTTTGCCAACAACGAACCTATTAAAGGCTGGTTTTTCTACTCCTAATTTTAGCAGGGAAGCAAGAAAAATATGAAAAATCTTAACATCATTATTTTTCATGTAAAGCATAGTTTTTGTAAGGTCTATCTTTTGACTAAAGTAAATAGAAGCATCATGTCTTCTTCTCATTAAAAAAGGAAAGAATTTAATATAAGTTGGCAAATCCTTAATATACTTTCCATCAGCTCTGTTATATATTCCCATGTCTTTCTCCTCTCAATATCCATTCTACTATCTTAAGTGCAAACAATTGTCTTGCAATGGTGCCAAGCAATTATAATTGTTATGTGTTTTTAAATAAAATATCACTTGTAGCTCTCTAAAAATTATTAATACTATTTTATTGTAAAACAAGAAGCTTTGGTTAAGAAATAGATACTATTAAAATTATCTTATCATCTTTATTCTATTATTACAATTACGCTATGGCTTGAGAAGAATATCAATTGATTGCTAGATATGAAACAAAAAGATTAAACAATATGGTCTTATAAAATTTAGTTAAGCTTAGAGTCATAAATGCAAGACTATTAATTGATTTATCAAGCAGTATTGAGACGCACAATTACTCAAAAACATGTTTATAGTTTTAATAATGGTAATAATTTAATGCTTAACTAAAAACTAAGAAGCACTTAATAAGGGTACTTTCTCCACTTAACTTCTGTAATTTTGGACTAAATTAAATAAGCAATTTATTAAGCAGGACATTAAAGACTTATGTAGAGGTAGAAAATTATGGAATATTTGGAAGAGCTGAGCTATGACAGCATTGCAAAGTAGTATCAAGCAGACAAAGTTATAAGAGTAGCAGCTGATAATTTAATAATAAGAAATACTGCTTATTTAGTCTTGTACAAACTATTTCTGCTTTTAAGTATGCTTCTATCTCATTAAAATAAAAGCCTCAGTAGCAATACCTCAGAGAGGCTTATGCAAAATAGAACTAAAGAGTTCTATTAGATAATGCAAATAATTTTTATAAGTAATTATTGAAAAATCTTATTAATGCTAATTAGGAAATACATGAATACGGTTAGTTCAGGTTAACTAGTCTTTGAATATTGAAAGCTGCAAATAGGATGTAAGAAAACAGACTTGAAGGGGTAGGAAATGAAGAAAATATATTTAATTATTGCAACTGTACTAATATTAACGATTACAGCAGGGTGTACTAAAACATTTGATGTGAAGATAGAGTATGATACTGACATGGGTACAGTTGAAGGCTTTGGAGAGTATGAAGAAGGTAGCCAAGTTAATTTAGCAGCAATACCAAATGATAATTATTAGTTTTTTAGGTTTTTAGAAGGTGGCGTAACTTTAACTAAGGAATCAGAGTACTCATTTATAGTTGCAGGCAATAGATCGATAGAGGCAGAATTTAGAAGACCTCATGCTCATGTAGAAATAAGTGCTAAAGATGGAAAAGTAAATTTTGAGTCTGGCTATTATGAGATAGGGAGCACCATAGAGCTTAAAGCGACACCCAATGACTACTATGAGTTTGCTAGATTTATTATTAATGGAGAAAATATATCAACAGATTCAAGATACTCGCTTGTTGTTTTAGAAGATACAAGAATAGAAGCTGAGTTTAGTGCCACACATGCCTTTGTTGAAATAGAAGCAAACAATGGAGAAATTAACTATGAGTCTGTATATTATGAAGTAGGAAGCATTCTTAATTTTAAAGCAACACTTAATGAAGGGTACTATTTTAGTCATTTTTTAATTAAGGAAGATGACAATTATGCATCTTCAATCTCTACTAGAGAAAATGAAATAGAAGCTAAGGTAGCAGAAGGTCTTAAAATAAGGATTTTTTGGCATAGTTATGAGCATAGAAAATATCATGGAATTAAACTTTCACACGACAAATCACACATAATTGGCACAAGCAAAGATGAAGTAGTAGTTCTGAATGCAGAAGATCTTAGTGAAGTTAATACCATATCTTTTGAGCAACCTGTTGAGAGTTTGTTTTGGTATGATGATCGCTCTTTTATTACTTTTTCAAGCCACGAAGTAACATTAAACTATATTGACAATGATAAGATAGTTACCATTTTAGATTATAGCAATATAGGGAATATAAGGGTTTATCCA